>NZ_JANQCY010000016.1:0-28366 GCF_024723595.1 Campylobacter sp. LMG 7929
GAGTATTAAAGAGCAAGCTTTAGGAATTTCGCAAATTAATCAATCTGTTTCAGTAATAGATGGTTTAACTAAAGAAAACTCACAAATTGCTCATGCAACTAATTCTGTAGCAAATGAAGTTGATTCTATGTCAGCTGATATTGTAGCAGAGGTTAGAAGAAAGAAATTCTAAAAAACTACCCTTTAAAGGGTAGTTTAATTTATAAAATATTCTTGAATTTTATTTTTATCTTCAAAAGCCATACTTTGGAAAATTTTATCTTTAAAACCTATTTTGTATTTTGTATTATTTTGAGTTTTAGCATAAGTTAGTGCTATGCTTAGAGCAAGTTCAAGATCTTGTGGATTGATATTTTCATCCACCAAAGAATAAGCGCCTATTAAATCAAAAAGTTTTAATTCTTCGTATTTTTGAGTTTTTAATTCTTTTAAAAATTGATTTTCTAGCTCATTTCTACCTACTATCATTTTAGAGCCATTTGGAAGTCTTAAGTGGCGTCCGTATTTTAAAAGTTGAGCATCATTAACTTGCATATTTTTATCAAATTTAATGAAATCTTTGATTTTATTAGAAAAGCTCTCAAGTGTAAGCAAACATCCACCGCCTGGACTTTCAAAATCTTCAAAACCAAATTTGGCAGCTAGTTCAAGTTGTCTTTTTCTGCTTCTTCCACTTATGTTTTCTAACTTTTCTCTATCAATCCAACCTTCACGCTCAGGTTTGGTTAAAGGTAAATTTTTAGCACACATTGGACGCAAGATTAAATCTTCTTCATCAAGTGCTAGTTTTTTAACCTTGGCCATAGCGTCATTTCTTTGGCTCATTGGGCGTTGACCAACTACTTCTCCTGTGATGATAAAACTTGCATTTTCATCTTTTAACATTGAAAGAGCAGTTTTAAACATAAAAGCATGACAATCTATACAAGGATTAAAATGCTTTCCATATCCATATTGAGGGCTAAATAAAACTTCTTGTAAATAAGCATTTCTTACATCTATCATTTCAAAACTAGCCCCTGCCATAGCAGCGCGTTTTGCCATGAGTTCGCTTTTATCACTTGTGCCACCAAAGCCTATGTTTATATTTAAAGCTTTTACTTCTATACCTTGAGAGCTTATGAGTTTTATAGCAAGCATAGAATCAAGCCCACCACTAAAAAGTGCTAATGCTTTCATTTTTTCCTTTCGAAATTTTTGGCATATTGTAATGAATATTTTTTAATTTTTGTGCAAGTTTTTATTTAAAAAACTTCTTCTTCAAAGTTATAATGAATTGCTTTTTTATCTTTGACATTTTTTTGTAGTCTATTTAAAAATAATTCCAAGCTTTCCTCATCATCTAAAAAATGCACGCTTTTTAAAACTTCTATCAAATGGTTTAAAAAAACTTCATCATTTTGATAGCTTTTTTTGATTTTTTCTAAATTTTGATTGAGTAAATTATAAATTTGTTTTTTAAAGGCTTGTTTTAAATTTAAACTTTTTAATTTATTAAAATATGCAAGGTTGATCTTACAAATAGCATATAAAAATTCTTCTAAATTGCTTAAGTTTTTGATATTTTCAAATTCATAAAGCTCTCTTATGCTAGGATCTTCAAAGTTTTTTTGCTCTAAAATAGCTTTAGTAATATCTTGGTGTAAAAAATATTCTTTTGTGCTTAAAAGCTTAAAAAGCCCTATGGTTTCATTATTTTCATATAAAAATTTCAAAAGCTCTAACTCGCTTATATTGTTGATTTTACTTTGTTTTATAGGATTAATGAAGCTTATTTTTCTTGTATTTTTAGAAAGTTTAATATCATTAATATTTACACCCAAAAGATTTGCTACCAAGGTAGTGTAGGAATTTGCTATTAAAGGTTCAAGGTTAAAAGTATATTTTTGTACCTCTTCTAAAGCCTTTTGTTTGCTAAGTGCTGAGTTTAAATCACAACTTGCAATCAAGCTTCTTATATAAAATTCTCCAAGTTCTATACCTTTTTCTAAAATATTAAAAAGTAATTTTTCTTGATGGCTTGCTACAAGTTCAGCCGGATCTTTTCCACCTTCTATTAAGACTACTTTTCCATCAATTTTTGCTAAACTTAGCAAATGTGCCGAACGCACAGCTGCATTAAGTCCTGCATTATCATTGTCAAAACATAAAATTACCCTTGCTTCTAATCTTTTTATTAAAGGTATGTGATTTTCACCCAAAGCTGTTCCCAAAACCGCTACAGCATTTTTAAATCCTGCTTTATGAAAGGCTATAGCATCCATATAGCCCTCACAAATTATCATTTCTTTTTGTTTATAAATGGCATCTTTTGCTAAATTGAGTGCATAAAAAACGCGTGATTTATCAAAAAGTTTGCTTTGGGGAGAATTAACATATTTTGCCATATTTGTTTCATCTAAAGTTCTACCACCAAAGCCTATAAGCAAATTTTTATGATCATAAATACTAAAAGTAATGCGGTTGATAAAACTTGCATAAGCGCCATTTTCATTTTGTTTTATCGCACCTACCTCTAAAGCTTCTTCTTGAGTGATTTGCTCATTTTGTAGCAGTCTTAGTGTTTCATTGGAACTTGGCGCAAAGCCTAGTTCAAAGGTTCTGATATCCTCATCATTTAAGCCTCTTTTATAAAGATAAGCTAAAGCTTCTTTGTTTTTAGCTAGGTTTTGTTTATAAAAAGCATTAAGAGTAGGCAAGATATGAATGATGGATTTTTTATTATCTTGTTTTTGCGAGGTATAAGTAAGTGAAAAATTACTCCATGAAGCAACTTTTTCTACCGCTTCAACAAAGTTTAATTTCTCATAATCCATTACAAATTTAAAAACATTACCCCCAGCCTTGCATGCAAAACAATGATAAAATCCTTTAATAGAATTAATATGCATACTAGGATTTTTATCATCATGAAAAGGACAAACGCAAACATAGCTTGAGCCTTGTTTTTTTACTTCAACATAATGAGCTATGATATCAACAATATCTGTTTTTTGTAAAAGTTGTTCTATACTTGCTTGTTCTATCATCTTTAAACCTTAAAGAAAATTATATAAGCATTTAGCTATAATTGTTATAAATTTGAAAATTAAGTTGTAAGGTTATGGATTTTTTCTTTGTAGAATACCGCGATCCTTTATTTGGTCTTATTGTTTTAACTGCTTTGGTTTTTATTATAGCTAGCTCACATTATATATGGCGTATTGTTGCAAGTAAAGACCAAAAAAGCAAGCTTGATCGTTTTGTAAAAAAATTTGAAATTAATTCCACACACCAACAAATTTTAAAAAATGCCAATTTAAGCATAGAAAATTTAAATTTCTTAGCTCAAATTTTTACCAAAAGTGGTGAATTTGAAAAAGCTGTGGGGATTTATCTCATAGCTTTGCAAAAAGCAAATGAAGCAAGCCAAAAAGAATTTATCTTTTTTTCACTAGCACAAGTTTATCTAAAAGCAGGATTTTTAGAGCGTAGTGTAGAAGCTTTGTTAAATGCCTTAAAAATTAAAGCACGTAATAAAGAAAGCTTAAAACTTTTAAAAATTGTTTATTTAAAACTCAAAGATTATGACAAGGTTTTAGATGTTTTAGAGTGTTTGTTTGAGCTAGGAGAAAATATATATGCAGAAAAAGCCTTGATAAAAGCTTTAAAAATTCAAGCAAGTTCTAAAGAGCAAGAACAAAAACTAAAAGAAATTTTAGCTTTGAGCAAGGATAATGAGTATATTTTAAGACTTTGCTTTTTGCATTATAAAGATAAACTTACTCAAATGCCTCAATTTGAAAATGTCATTGATTTGCTTAATGAATGCAAAAGTCCGCTTAATCTTGAAGATGAAAAATACCACGAGTTTTTTTATGCAAAAAATTTAAGCAACAAAGCTATTCCTATCAAAAATCATAAACTAAAAATTTTAAAAATTTTAAACGATAATGAGCTAAGTGCAAATCTTAGCTTTACTTATGTATGTAATAATTGTAAAAATCAAAGTCCTTTGTTTTTTTATCATTGTCCATTTTGTTATGAATTTGGAAAATGTGAGATTTATTATGAGGTAAAAGCTTGAAAAATATTGAAATTTATACTGATGGTTCTTGCTTAAACAACCCTGGCTTTGGAGGGTGGGCTTATGTTTTAACTTATAAAAATCATCAAAAAGAACAAAGTGGAGCGTGTGAGAATACAACAAACAACCGCATGGAATTAATGGCTATTATAGAGGCTTTAAAAGCTTTAAAAGAACCATGTGAGGTAAAATTATACACAGATTCAAATTTAATGGTACAAAGTATTAATGAATGGCTTGAAGGTTGGGTAAAAAAAGATTTTAAGGGTAAAAAAAATATTGATCTTTGGAAGGAGTATTTAAATGTTGCTAAAGATCATAAAATAACTGCTTTTTGGATCAAAGCGCACAATGGCCATGAATTAAATGAGCGTTGTGATGAGCTAGCAAGAAATGCAGCCTTAAAGCTCCAAGAAGAAAGGTCAATAAATGCTTAAAAAACTCCAAGAAAGATTAAATTATCATTTTAAAAATGAGCAATTGCTCATCGAAGCTTTGACGCATAAAAGCTATAAAAAGCCTTATAATAATGAAAGATTAGAGTTTTTAGGCGATGCTGTGATGGATTTAGTAGTAGGGGAGTTTTTGTTTTTTAAATTTCAAAAAGACTCAGAAGGAAATCTTTCTAAACTTAGAGCAGCTTTGGTGAATGAAAAATCTTTTGCAACTTTAGCGCAAAAACTTGATCTTGGAGTATGTATTTTTATGTCTATTGCAGAAGAAAATAACGATGGACGCAATAAACCTTCTATACTTTCTGATGCTTTTGAAGCACTAATGGGGGCTTTGTATTTAGAAATAGGTTTTGAAAAAACTAAAAATATAGCATTAAATTTGCTTAATGAAGTTTATCCGCATATTGATACACAAAGTTTGTTTAAAGACTATAAAACAAGACTTCAAGAAATTACGCAGGCAAATATGGCAGGCACACCTGAGTATATTGTAGTAAAGGCTTTTGGGCCTGATCATAAAAAGCAATTTGAAATCGCAGTGAAAATTCAAGGCATAGAAGTAGCAAGATCTACAGCAGGTAGTAAAAAAGAAGCCCAACAACAATGTGCTAAAATCGCACTTGAGAAATTAGGAAAACTATGAATAGCTTTGGAGTAAGATTTAAATTTACAAGCTTTGGCGAATCTCATGGTCAAGCTATAGGTTGTATAATAGATGGTATGCCAGCAGGGGTGAAGTTTGATTTTGATTTTTTACAAGAAATGCTAGATAAAAGAAAGCCAGGTCAAAATAAATTTAGCACTCCTAGAAAAGAAGAAGATAAGGCTCAAGTTTTAAGTGGGGTTTTTGAGGGTTATACAACAGGAACTCCTATAAGTGTTTTGGTGTATAATGAAAATACACGCTCAAAAGATTATGAAAAAGATGTATTTCGTCCTGCACATGCTGATTTTACTTATTATCATAAATATGGCATTAGAGATTATAGAGGCGGTGGAAGAGCTAGTGCTAGAGAAAGTGTAGCAAGAGCAGCAGCAGGTGCTGTGGCACAAATGCTTTTAAAAGAATTTGATATAGAGATAATGAGCGGGGTTTTTGGAATAGGAAATATTGATAGCAAACTTAGTAATGATGAGTTTGATTTTGATTATGCTAAAAATAGTGAAGTTTATGCTTTAGATAAAAATTTAGAGCAAAGTTTTAAAGATGAAATTTTAAAAGCTAAAAAGGCAAAAAACAGCATAGGTGCTAGAGTTTTTACTAGAGTGAAAAACCCTATCAAAGGCTTAGGCGAGCCTTTGTATGATAAGCTTGATTCTAAACTTGCTCATGCAATTATGGGAGTAAATGCGGTTAAGGCTATAGAAATAGGAAGTGGTTTTCAAAGTAGTTATATATATGGAAGTCAAAATAATGATGAACTAAAAGATGGGGTGTTTTTAAGCAATCATAGCGGTGGGATCTTAGGCGGAATTTCTAATGGGGACTTTATCGATATAAAAACATATTTTAAGCCAACTCCTTCTATATTTTTACCCCAACAAACGCAAAATACTCAAGGAGAAAATGTTATACATGAGTTAAAAGGCAGACATGATCCTTGTGTGGGTATAAGAGGCAGTGTTGTGGTAAATGCTATGGTAGCAATTTGCATGGCTGATGCTTTGCTTTTAAATGCAAGCTCAAATTTGCAAAATTTACAACGAGTTTATGGAAAAAACAAATAAAAATTTAATACTTATTTAGATATGATGATAAAATATCTTTAAAAAGGGAGAAATATGAAAAAAAATATTGTGTTTTTTGAAGTTAGAGGTGGTAGCGATAAAGGTGAAGATGGCCATAGAAAAGATACTATGCCTATGGTAAATGCCTTAAAAGAACAAGGTTGGAATGCTGAGGTTATCTTTTTTGAAGTAGAAAAAAAAGATGAAATTTATGAATATGTAAAAAACAATGCCGATGCTTATGTTTCTAGAATCAACCCTGGAAATTTAAAAGAAGAAAACGAGTATTTTGATATGCTTAGAAAACTTTGTGCAAATGGTGTTATAGGTATGCCTCATCCTGATGCGATGATAGGATATGGCGCTAAAGATGCGCTTACCAAGCTTAATAAAACGGCTTTAGTACCTGAAGATACTTATGCGTATTATGATATCAAAACTTTTAAAGAAAGTTTTCCAAAAACTTTAGCAAAGGGTGAGAGGGTTTTAAAACAAAATCGTGGTTCAACGGGTGAGGGAATTTGGCGTGTGAGATTGATAGATGAGCTACCAGCGGGGACGACAAGTGTGCCATTAAATGCAAAAATCAAATGCACAGAAGCAAAAGATAATCACACAGAAGAAAGAGAGCTTGGTGAGTTTATGGATTTTTGTGAGCAATACATTATAGGTGATAATGGTATGCTTGTAGATATGACTTTCTTACCGCGTATTAAAGAAGGTGAAATTAGAATTTTAATGCTTTATCATACTCCAATTTATGTTGTGCATAAAAAGCCCGCAGAAGGTGCTGATGCATTCTCTGCAACACTTTTTTCAGGTGCAAAATATAGATATGATGAGCCAAAAGATTGGCAAGGATTGGTTGATTGGTTTTTAGCAACCTTACCTGAAATTCGTTCAAAACTTGGAAATTATGATATTCCTTTGATTTGGACTGCTGATTTTATCTTAGATACAGATGAAAATGGTAAAGATAAATATGTTTTAGGTGAGATTAATTGCTCTTGCGTAGGATTTACTTCTCCTGCTGAATTTGTTGAGCCTATTGCTAAAAAAGTAGCTCAAAATATCATTGATATCGTAAGTAAAAATTAACCCTTGTTTTAACAAGGGTTTTTTGAAAACTCATTATGCTTTTAACTATACTTTATATTATCGGAATTACTGTTGATGCAATGACAGGAGCTATTGCTGCGGGAAGACATAAAATGGATCTTTTTGGAGTGATATTTATAGCTTTGGTAACAGCTATTGGCGGAGGTTCTATTAGAGATATTTTGCTTGATCATCATCCGCTAACTTGGATTAAAACTCCTGAGTATGTGATTTTAATTTGTGTTGCAGCTATGATTACAACAAAAATTGCCAAATATGTTATAAGGCTTGAAAAACTTTTTTTGATTTTAGATGCTATAGGTTTGGTTGTTTTTAGTGTTTTAGGTGCACAAATTGCAATACAAATGGGGTATGGTTTTATAGTGGCTGTGAGTTCAGCTGTAATTACTGGTGTATTTGGTGGGATATTAAGAGATATATTGTGTGCTAGGATACCACTTGTATTTCAAAAAGAAATTTATGCGGGTGTTGCTATATTAACAGGGGCTTTGTATTATATATTGTATATTTTGGGCGTAGATGAGTTATGGGTAATTCTTGCTTCATTGATTGTAGGAACCATAGCAAGACTTTTGGCTATATATTATGGTTTAAGTTTGCCTATATTTTCTTTTAAAGATGGAGAAAATAAAGAAAGTTAAAATTCTATCTTATAAATTCTTAAAGGATAAGCCTTATTATCCATAGTATTTTCATAAAATCTTACAAGCTTGTTAGTAGGTAAATTTATTTATATTTTTTACTTTTAGAATATTTATTTGATGTATTGGTTATAAATTAAGTTTAGTTATGGAAAACTGCTATTTTTGATATTTTTGTAATTAGAATTTAAAAAGTGGTGACCCATACGAGACTCGAACTCGTGTTACCGCCGTGAAAGGGCGATGTCCTAACCGCTAGACGAATGGGCCAAATATTAAATAAGAAATGAAATTATATCTTATTTAATTTAAAAAAAACTTAATTATTTTACAAAGCGCAGATAAAAATAGCCAAATACACCTGAAGCTAAGGAAGCTAGTAAAATAGCAAAATTATCCACAAAATTAAATATATCACTTACTTCATAGGCAAGGGCGTCTATAAAAAAGCTCATGGTAAAACCTATGCCTGTGAGTATGCAAACTCCATAGAGTTGTTTAAAATTAGCATCTTTTGGCAGTTTTGCAAGTTTAAATTTAATTGCCATATAAGCAAAGCCAAATACACCTAGTTGTTTTCCAACAAACAAGCCTAAGAAAATCCCTACACTTACACCGCTAAATAGCATATGTACTTCAATTTTTGAAAGATCAACCCCTGCATTGGCAAAAGCAAAAAGTGGTAGTATTATAAAAGCTATCCAAAATTTTAAACCATGCTCGATTTCCTCTAATAAAGCATGGTTGTTTTTTGTAAATACAGGTATAAATAAAGCTGTGATGATACCTGCTAAAGTTGCATGCACTCCACTTTTTAATACACTAAGCCAAAGCAATGCTCCAAGTATATAATAAAATGATTTTCTTTCATTGCTCAAACGATTAAGTAAAAACAAACCCACAATACAGCAAAAGGCAACAAAAAAGGCTAAAGTTGAAAGCTCTCCTGTATAAAAAATAGCAATGATTAAAATAGCCCCTACATCATCAAAAATCGCTAACGATACTAAGAATATTTTTAAAGAACTTGGTATGCGTTGTTTTAGCATTGTAAGTATAACTAGGGCAAATGCAGTATCAGTTGCCGTTGGTATAGCCCAACCTTTTAAAACATAAGCATCGTTAAAATTGATAGCACAAAATATCAAAGCAGGCACAACTATACCGCCTATAGCAGCCATTAAGGGTAGGGTAATATTACTAAGAGTTTTAAACTCTCCTTGAACAAATTCTTTTTTTAATTCAAGTCCTATGGCAAAGAAAAAGATTGCAATAAGACCATCATTAATCCACAATAAAGAAGGCTTAAAAAGTTCCCAAGCACCTACTTTTACACCTATTTCTACACTTAAAAAATCCATATAGTGTTGTCCATAAGGACTATTTTTAAGTAGCAAGGCAAAGATCGTTGCTAATAAAAGCAACAATCCTCCTAAAATTTCAAGTGATAAAAAGTTTTGGAAACTTCTTAATTTCATTTTTTAAAACTATAAATAAGTTTTAAGTAAACATATCCAACTATAGCGCTTAATAATGAAGCTACTAAAATTGCAAGTTTGTCTGAATATGCAAAAATATCACTATTTTGATAAGCTAGGCCATCTATAAAAAAGCTCATAGTAAAACCTATACCTGTGAGTATACAAACCCCGTAAAGTTGTTTGAAATTAACATTTTGTGGAAGTTTTGCTAGTCCTAGTTTTATACTAATATATGAAAATAAAAATACTCCAATTTGTTTTCCCAAAAATAATCCTAAAATAATACCTAAGCTAACCGAAGAAAACATAAAACTTGGATCCATATCTTTTAAATCAACTCCCGCATTGGCAAAAGCAAAAATAGGCAAGATGAAATAACTCACCCAAGGTGCTAAGTCATGTTCTATTTCTTTTAAAAAAGACTCACCACTTTTTGTTTGAAGTGGTATAAATAAAGCAGTAATCACACCTGCCAAAGTTGCATGCACCCCACTTTTTAACATGCTTATCCAAAATACTATAGCTATTATGATATAAAAAGATTTTTTGGTAACATGGAAGTGATTTAGCAAATAAAGTGCTAAAATACACACCAAGGCAGCAATCATAGCAAAAACTGAAAGTTCGCTTGTATAAAATAAAGCAATTACAATAATCGCGCCTAAATCATCAAAAATAGCTAAAGAAAGTAAGAATAATTTTAAAGAAGTAGGTACTCTTTTGCCTAAAAGCATTAAAATACCAACCGCAAAAGCCACATCAGTAGCCGTTGGTATAGCCCAACCTTGCAAAGCAAAAGGATCTTTATAATTAAAAAATGCAAAAATTAAAGCAGGCACTATCATACCGCCAAGTGCAGCAAATACAGGTAAAGACATAGCCTTTATACTATTGAGTTGCCCTCTTGTTACTTCATATTTTAATTCAAGTCCTATGGCAAAGAAAAAGATTGCAATAAGGCCATCATTAATCCACAAAAGTAAAGGTTTGAAAATTTCTAAACTTCCAGCTTGAAAGCCAAAAGGAATATTTAAAAAGTTAGTATATTGATCCGTTAAAGAACTATTTTGTAAAATGAGTGCAAGTACGGTAAAAAATATTAGTAAAACACCAGGAAAAGTTTCACTTTTAACAAAGGTTTGAAGTCTTTGCATAAATAGCCTTTTTAAATTTTTATTAACGTGTTATTTTAACATAAAAAGGCTTGAAATTTAAAGTTTAAGCAGAAAAACTGCTTAAACAGGTATAACGCGTATATTTGGACTAAGTTCTTCTTGTAAGATATTTTCTATAGCATATAAGGTTGCACCACTCCCACTTGAACAGCCGCTACATGCTCCAAGATAACGTATATATATATCTATATTTTTATTGTCACTTTTTTGGATATCAATTACTTCTAAATCTCCACCATCACCATGTAGCATAGGACGCACATCGCTATCTAAAACAGCTTCTACTGCTTTTAGTTGTTTAACCATGGTCATATCATCAAAAGCAATATCTGTTTTGCTTTGATCTTTTAGCTTTTCTCTTTCCATTTCAGCCCTAGTTTCAGCTAAAATATCTACAAGATAATAATCTTTTTTCTCATGTCCTCCAGGCTTAACACAAGATTTACAAAAAGCACCTGCTTTAGTAAATTGCGTGATTTCTTCTACTGTATGTAAATCATTTAGTTTGATTACTTCTTTGATGGTTCCAAGGCTTACCCTAGCACACTCACAAACTATGATTTGATCTTCAAAGTCTTCAGGATTAACACCTTTATAATGCGCTGCAGCTTGTTTAATAACATCATAAGCCATAACCGAACAGTGCATTTTTTGCGGTGGAACTGCAGGAGTTTCAGGGTTATCTCTCATAGCAAATTCAACATCTAAATTTGTAATTTTTACAGCCTCATCTACGGTTTTACCTATACAAAGATCAACCATAGTATCACTACTTGCTATTGCTGTACCACAGCCAAAGCTTTTAAATTTAGCATCAATGATTTTATCAGTTTTTTCATCTACTAACCAATAAAGCCTAACCGCATCACCACAGCTTTCAGCTCCAAAATCTGCAACAATAAGTTTTGCATTTGCTTTTTGCGCATCTTCTTGTGTAAATTCGCCCATATGTTGAGGGTTATTCATTCTATCTTGTACTTTTTGAGAATACTCATCCCAAATTGATCCGCCAATTAAATTATTCTTTGCCATTTTTTATCCTTTAAATATTTTCAGGCTTATATGCATAAGTACTTGAGATTGCTCTAAGTCTTTGCGCTGCTTTTTTTATTTGCTCTGCTGCATAATCAATTTCATCTTCTGTGTTAAATCTTGATAAAGAAAGTCTTAGAGCGGTATGAGCTAAATCATTTTCAGCACCAATTGCTTCCATGATAGGATTGCTCTCAAGTGCTTCGCTAGCACAGGCTGAACCAGTGCTTGCTGCTATACCATTTTTGTTTAAATCCCAAAGCATAGCCTCGCCTTCTACGCCTTTAATACTTGCTAAGATGGTATTAGGAACCCTTCTTAATCTATCTCCAACTACGCTTGTATCAGGCATAGCTAAAATTAAATCTTCTAATTTATCTCTTAATCTTCTAATGTGTGAGTTTTCAAAATCAAGCATAGTATTTGCAATTCTTAAAGCTTCTGCCATTGCTATAATATATGGTACATTTAAAGTTCCGCTTCTTCTACCACCCATATGCTCACCACCATGTAAAAGCGGAGTTAATTCTATATCTTTTTTAATATAAAGTCCACCTACACCTTTTGGACCATGGAATTTATGTGCAGAAAATGAAGCAAAATCAACCCCAGCTTTTGCAAAATTAACCTTGATTTTCCCAACAGCTTGAGTTGCATCAGTATGAAATAATGCTCCATATTCATGAGCAATTTGAGCCATTTCTTCTATAGGAAAAATCATGCCAGTTTCATTATTTGCCCACATAATGCTTACTAGGGCAGTTTTATCTGAAATAGCTTCTTTTAGATCTTTTACACTAGAAACACCCTCATGATCAACGCCAAGTTCTATGACTTTTACTCCTAAAGATTTCAAAAACATAGCACTAGCTGCTACTGCAGGATGTTCTACACTAGAAATGATTACTTCATTTCTATTGCTATTTAAAATTCTATCAAAATACACACCTTTTAATACCCAGTTGATACTCTCTGTGGCACAGGAAGTGATAATGATGTCATCTAAATCGCTTGCCCCAAGTCCTGCATAAAGTTTATCCATAGCTTCTTTTAAAGCAGGGTGAGTTGCACTACCCCATTGATGAAGGCTGTTTGGATTACCATAATGTTCTTTTAAAAAAGGTTTCATAAGCTCATAAGCTTCTGGTGCAAGTTGTGTTGTTGCATTATTATCTAAATATACTTTCAAAATTACACTCCTTTAATTAGGATAATTTTTATCTTTTTTGTTAATATACACTAAAATGTTAAATTTAACATTAAACTAAATGGATTTCACTTGTGTAAAATTTTTTATTATTTTAGCACAAGTTAAGCCATTGCATTTAAATATGAGTGTAAAATTTTATTAATGCTTGCTTGTCTTTTGCGATTTTCTAAAAATTGAGTGTCTAAAAGTTCTTTTTGAGTATTAATTTTTTCAAGGTCTATATTAGAATCATTTTGATTAAACTCTTTTTTTAAAGCTTCAAAATCTTTGCTAATTTGCTCACTATAAAGACTATAAATAGAACTTGAATTAGCAAATTCTTGCATGTTGATACTGTGTTGATAGTTAATGTATTGTTGAAAGAAAACTGAAAGTTTATCTTCTGTGGTGTTGTTTTTATCTACTCCATTGATATATAAATATAAATCAAAACTCATTTTTTCTTTATTGCTTTCACTTAGATAATCTTGCATACTCATTTGACCTCTCATGAGTTTTTGAAAATTTACATTAGAAGACATATCTAACTCAATAGGAGTTAAAAAGAAATTAGCCTTTTGATTATTTTGTTCTTTTAAATCATGATAAATATAATTAAGCAATAATCCACTTTTAGAAACTTCGCCTTGTCGGTTTAGATAAGGTCTTATGATAGGATTACTAGCCGTGTTTTCAATGCTCGCATTGAATGCAAAGTCTCCTATTTTGTTATCAAGCATTAAGGTATTTAGATTTTTATTTGCTTCTTTTGCATTTTGTAAACTTTTGGCATTTTCATAAACTTTTAAAATTTTTCCTTCATAAGTATAGCTATAACCTTGATTTAATTCTGAAATTTGCGCTTTGCTTAAAAAATTATTATCATTTTTTTGAAATTCATGATTGATGGTTTTTAGCGTATTATGATAAGTGTTTAAAAGTCTTGGTAAGTCTATTTTGTTATAGTTTAAATTTTCATCAAGCTTTATAAGTTGTTTTGAAATTTCTCTTATACTTTTTATATTAATATCATAATCAAGAGGCAAAGCAGCCGTTTTATTAAGATCTTTTTCAAAAAAACCTTGCTCATTGATTCTAAAACCAAACTCGCTTGCATAGCTTACTTCATAATCTAAATTAGAACCTTTTATATCAAGTAAATCACTTTTAATATTGGTATTTTCTTTTTTTTCTTCCGCGTGTCCAGTCTTTGCAAAAGGATAATTTGCAAAATTCTGATACGGATTGACATTAGAATTTACAAACATAACTCTTCTCTTCAAAAATATTGCTTAGCCTTAAAAAAGCAAAAGCTATGCCAAAATTTTTGAATCGAAGAGAAAAATTAAGCGTAAATGTCAAGCAATCCTGAACTAGTGCTAGGAGTAGTAGTTGGAGCAGGGTTTGCATTTACGCCTTCAAGTACTTGCATTACTGCATTTTCATTGGCTTCTATGGTTTTTTTCATCATAGTAGTTGCAATGTTAAGCATTAAACTTGCTTGGTTGTTAGTAACTTCGCCCATAACATACTCCTTTTGTTTGGATTAGTAGTATTATCGGCAAAGTTTGGTTAATATTAAGCTATATTATAAATTTTTGATAAGTAGTGATTGTGAGTGTTTTCTTTTGCTTCAAGCATATCGATATAGTTTTTAAACTCATCCATATCTTTAAAAAGATTTTTCATGGTAGTGTTAATTTCGCTAGAAAAATTTTGAAGATTGCTTTGTGTTTTTAAATATCTTTCTATTTGATAAATTCTAGCGATTTCTCTTTCATACTCATCTTGAGTTATTCTTTTTGCACTAAATTCTGCATTTAGTATTTTTTTATCATTGATAATAAATGATTTTTTTTGATTGTTGATTTTAAATTCAACGATAAATTCTTCTTTTGAATTAATAATTTTTAAGTATTTTAATTTAGCTTTATTTTCTAATAAAAGATAGCTTATACACTCTAAAAACATATGTGTAAAAATTTCTCTTTCAAAGATATTTTGACAAATATCGGTGTATTTTAAACCCAAGCTTTGTTGATGATCTAAAAAAGCTATATTTGACATGATCCATCCTTTTTTCATGACTTTTTATCATAAAAAAGCAAAAATCATTCCAATTATTGTGTATCAATCATTTTTAGCATATTGATAGTATCTTCAAATTCAAAACTTTCTTCAGGATTTTGACTAAGAAATTGTTGCATAAAGTCTTTTTTAGCGATAGCCTGATCAAGTTCTTTATCAGTGCCTTTTTGATAAGCACCAATTCTAAGTAAAACCTCATTTTCTTTAAGCAAAGAATTTAAACGTTTAAATTTTCTAGCAGCTAGTTTGTGTTCATCACTAATAATATCACCCATAACCCTTGAGGCTGAATTTTGTATATTTATAGGTGGATAAATTCCAAAGTCAGTAAGTTCGCGACTAAGCACTATATGCCCATCTAGGATGGATCTACTTTGATCAGCTATTGGATCACTCATATCATCTCCATCAACTAACACGGTAAAAAAAGCTGTTATGGTTCCTTTGCCTTCTTCTTTTCCTGCGCGTTCCATAAGCTGAGGTAAAAGACTTAAAACACTTGGTGGATAACCTTTTGTTGTAGGAGGTTCACCTAGAGCTAGACCTATTTCTCTTTGAGCCATAGCAAAACGCGTTACACTATCCATGATAAATAACACATCTTTGCCTTGTTCTTTAAAATACTCAGCCACACTCATAGCGCAAAATGCTCCGTATTTTCTCATCAGCGCACTATCATCACTTGTTGCAACGATGATGACAGTATCATCAAGTTTACCACCAAGATTTTTTTGTATAAATTCAGGAATTTCTCTACCGCGCTCACCGATTAAAGCTATCACTTTAATCGGAGCTTTGGAATTTTTTACTATCATTCCCATAAGGGTTGATTTACCAACCCCGCTTCCTGCAAAAATCCCAAGCTTTTGTCCTATCCCACAAGTTAAAAGCGCATCTATTGTTTTAACTCCTACTGGAAAGACTTCCTCTATCAAACCTCGTTTCATTGCATCAATAGGTGCACGCATAATAGGCATAAATTTACTCGCCTCAATAGGTCCTTTGCCATCTTTTGGTCGCATAAAAGGATCAACCACTCTTCCTAAAAGTTCATCACTAACTCCTATTTGCATACCTGCATCGTTAATAAAAGCACGATCACCTATTTTAAAACCTTCTACAAAGCCAAAAGGACTTAAATAGCTTAAATTCTCATCTACTTCTACCACCATAGCCATAGCTTCTTTACTCTCATCTTCACTAGAAACTATTTTAATGATATCACCTATGCTAGTTTTTAAGCCATTTATTTCTATACTAGTGCTTGAAATTTTAGTAATTTGTCCAAAAACACTGGCAAGATTTTGTGAAGCAATTTTGCTACGAAGTTTTTCTAAACCCATTAAAATCTAACCTGTTTTGCTGAGTTAATTAAAGTGAAAAATTCTTTTCTTGTTTTTTCACTTTTTAAAAAGCTACCTCTTAATGCTGAAGTACTAGTAGTAGAATTTGCCTTTTGCACCCCCCTCATTTCAACACACATATGTCTTGCTTCAATAACTACCCCAACGCCTTTTGCACCTACATGTTCCATTAGTGCTTCTGCGATTTGCTCTGTGAGTTGTTCTTGAATTTGTAAGCGTCTTGCAAAAACTTCTACAAGGCGTGGAATTTTACTAAGTCCTACGACTTTTTTATCTGGTATATACGCAACATGTACGCGCCCAAAAAAAGGCAAAAGATGATGTTCACAAAGACTATAAAATTCTATATCTCTTACTAAAACCATTTCATTGTTTGAACTTTCAAATAAAGCATCATTTAGTATTTGTTTTGGATCTTGTTTATAACCGCTATTTAAAAATTCAAAAGCCTTAAAAACTCTAGTAGGAGTTTTTAAAAGCCCTTCTCTTTGTGGATTTTCCCCAATAATCTCTAACATATTTTTTACTGATTGTTCAAATTTTTCTTGCATTTTTTCTCCATCAAAAATTAAAATTTTAACATATTTTTATTTTTATATAAAGTGATAAGGAAAATTTTGGTATATTATCAAAAAATTTTATTTAAAAAGGGAAAATATTATGGAAGTTACAGCAAAACTAATTGATTTTGCAAATGCAAATACTACTGTGAAAATTGCTCAAGGAGCTATTAAAGCAGAAGTTGAAAAATTAGCTAAAAAAGCATCTAAAACTATGAAAATGGATGGTTTTAGAGCAGGAAAAGTTCCTGTTGCTGCTATACTTAAAAGATATGAAAAAGAGCTTACAAGAGATGCGGAGCAAGATCTTTTAAGAAATGCTGTAGATGGTGCTTTAAAAGAAGTTAAAAAAGAGGCTAAAGATTTAGTAGGTGAGCCATATTTTGAAAAATTTGATAGAAAAGATGGTGCTATTGAGGCTCAAATGGTATTATCTTTTAGACCAGAAGTAAAATTAGATGGATATGAAGAACTAATTCCAACTTATAATACACCAAAAGTAACTCAAAAAGAAATTGATGCAAAAAAAGAAGAATTATTAAAAAGATTTGCTACTCCTGAAGCGATTAAAGAAGCAAGAGCTTTAAAAGAAGGCGATTTTGCTAAATTTGATTTTGAAGGTTTTGTTGATGGTAAAGCTTTTGATGGTGGAAAAGCTCAAAATTATGTTTTAGAAATTGGTTCAAAACAATTCATACCAGGATTTGAAGAAGGTATGATTGGTTTAAAAGCAGGTGAGGAAAAAGATATTAATGTAACTTTTCCAAAAGAATATGGTGCAGCGCATTTAGCAGGAAAAGATGCGGTATTTAAAGTAAAAATTCATGAAATTCAAGAACTTAAATTACCTGAGTTAAATGAAGAGCTTTTAAAAAGCTTGTTACCTGAAGAAAAAGAACCAAGTGTTGAAAAATTAGATGCAAAATTAAAAGAACAACTAAAAAATGAAAAAATCTTTAAACTTATCAATGATGAGCTTAAAAATCAATTTGCAGAAGCTTTGGTAGCTAAGTTTGACTTTGTTTTACCAAGAAATATAGTAGAGCAAGAAACAGATATGCAATTTAGAAGCTCTTTGAGAACTTTAAGCGAAGAAGAATTAAAAGAATTTAAAGATGAGGCTAAATATAAAGAAAAAAGAGAAAGTTTTAAAGAAGATGCACAAAAAAGCGTAAAATTAACTTTCATTATAGACGAGCTAGCAAAACTTAGAAATATTACAGTAAGCGATCAAGAATTAATCCAAGCGATTTATTTTGAAGCTTATAGATATGGTTTTAACCCGCAAGAACATTTAGATAATTACAAAAAACAAGGTGCATTGCCTGCTATTAAAATGTCTTTAATCGAAGAAAAACTTTTTGCTGATATTTTCAAAAAAAATGACAAAAAGAAAACTGAAAAAGAAAGTGAAAAATAATGAGCTCATACATACCTTATGTGGTTGAAAAAACAAGCAGGGGCGAAAGAAGTTATGATATTTATTCAAGACTTTTAAAAGATAGAATTATCATGCTAAGTGGCGAGATCAATGATGATCTTGCTGCTTCTATTGTAGCTCAGCTTTTGTTTTTAGAGGCTGAAGATCCTCAAAAAGATATTTATCTTTATATTAACTCACCAGGTGGGGTTGTAACCAGTGGATTTAGTATTTATGATACGATGAATTATATTAAAGCTGATGTAAGTACTATTTGTATTGGTCAAGCTGCTTCAATGGGTGCATTTTTGCTTAGTTGTGGTGCTCCAGGGAAAAGATTTGCTCTGCCAAATTCAAGAATTATGATCCATCAACCACTAGGTGGTGCAAGAGGGCAAGCAACTGATATAGAAATTCAAGCAAAAGAAATTCTAAGATTAAAAGCGATTTTAAATGATATTTTGGCTAAAAACACCAAACAAAAACTCTCTAAAATAGAAAAAGACACCGATAGAGACTTTTTTATGAGTGCTGTAGAAGCTAAGGAATATGGCTTAATCGATAAGGTTTTGGAAAAAAGTTTTAAATAAGGAAAAGCATAGCAATGTTAGATGATGATTTATTTGCTGATTTAAATTTAAGTAGCGATCCAACTCCAGCCAAAGAAGCTCCAAAAATTCAAAAAATTAGTGGAGGTGAATTTGAAAAATTTGCAAAGTCTATTTTGACTGAGCTTGTAAAAGATAATGTACCTCCAACACCAACTAATTATGGAGTTTATTTTCAAAAAATGCTTGAAGAACGTCCGGTAGCTTTTAAGAAAAAAGTTAGCGAGATTATGGAATTTGAGCAAAACGACGATGGTATCAAACGTGCAAATATAGAACAAGAAATCAAAAAAAGTTTTAGTTCTACTTCGGCATTATTGCAATACATTGCTATGATTTATAGACATCTTGAAACAGTTAAAGATATGTTAAGAAGACGTAATTCAGAACTTGCTATTAGTACAGGAAATTTAGCTGTTTCTAATGTAATTCACGCTCTTGAAGCAGATCTTTCAAGATTTTCTAGTATTTTAGATAAATATTCAGATGAGATTAAAGAAAGTTTTGATGAGGTTAGACAAACTTATAAACATATAGAAGAGCAAAGTGATTTTGACTCTAAATTTGGAGTTTATAATAAAAAATATTTTTTAGAAAATTTAGAAAAAAGCATTGAAAGTAATGCAAAATATAATTATCATACTTCCTTAATATTTTTTAGAGTAAAAGAAGAAATTCTTGAGCAAACTTATACTCAAAAAGAAAAAAATGCTTTTTTAAAAGGTGTGTGTAGAATTTTTAGTAAAAATGTCTCTTCAAGCGATATAGTAGCCCATTGTGGAAACAATATTTTTGCTATGATGATTTCTCATACAAATTTAGAAAAAGCACAAGAAATATGTAATAAAATTTTAGAATCTTTAGAAAATTCAAATTTTTTCCTAGCAGATAAAGAAATAGATGTAGATGTTGAAGTGGCTATAAGTGCTGTTAATCAAGATAGCAAGGGTGAAGAATTAATAGAAAAATGTATTGAAGCTTTAAAAGATTCAGGAAAAAATTTAGAACCCTTTATAATAGTGGAAAAAGAAAAATGATAAGAAAGATAATTACCTATCCTAATCCAAGATTATTTTTAGAGTCAAAAAAAGTAGAAAATTTTGATAAAGATTTACATATACTTCTAGATGATATGTATGAAACAATGATAGCTAATAAGGGCGTAGGCTTGGCTGCTATTCAAGTTGATGTGCCAATTAGAGCTTTGCTTGTAGATATTGGTGATGAAGAAGGTGAGCAAAAAGAAGATAAACAAACTCTTTTAGAAATTATTAATCCTATTATAACACCTTTAGATGATGAAAAAATTTCTTGTAACGAGGGTTGTTTAAGCATACCAGGTTTTTATGAAGATGTAATGCGCTATAAAAATATACAACTTGATTATCAAGATAGATTTGGCAAGCCACAAAGTTTGCAAGCACATGATTTTTTAGCAGTGGCTATTCAACATGAAGTTGATCATCTTGATGGGCATTTATTTATAGAAAAACTTTCTTTTTTAAAACGCCAAAAATTTGATAAAGACTTTAAGAAAAAATCCAAAAAGACCAAATGAAAAAACTAAAATGTGCAAGTTTTTCTACAGAGCTTGATATTATCGATGTAGAATCAACTTTCACAAGAGGTTTGCCAGGTTTTAGTATAGTGGGTCTTGCAAATTCTACCATCAAAGAAAGCACAGAAAGAGTTAAGGCGACTTTACTAAGTCAAAATTTCAATTTCCCAGCTCAAAAAATCACTATCAATCTTAGTCCATCAGATATCCCTAAAAATGGCTCTCATTTTGATTTGGCTATTGCGATTTTGATTTTATTTCAAAAAGAAAATTTAGATGACTTTTTTGTTTTTGGAGAACTTGGTTTAGATGGTAGTATTAAAAGTACTGCTAGTTTATTTTCTATCTTGCTTTTTTTAAGTGTAAAAGTACAAAACGCCAAAGTAGTAGTACCAAAAGCTATAGCACAAAAAGCTTCGATGATACCTAACTTAACAATCTATGCTTTGGAAAATTTAGCTCAAGCTATGGATTTTTTTAAAGAAAAAAATTATGAGAATTATCATATAAATAATGCTCATCCTTTATTTGAAAATGCCATAGAAATTAATAATCAAAAATATATAAAAAATTCTATTTACCCTTATGATTTTAAAGAAGTTAAGGGTCAAGAAAATGCTAAATTTGCATGTATAATAGCAGCTTTGGGTATGCATAATATTTTATTTGAAGGTAGTCCAGGTAGTGGTAAAAGTATGTGTGCTAAAAGACTTCCTTTTATCATGCCGCCACAAAGTTTGAAAGAAATTTTAGCCCAAAATGCTTATAAGTCATTAAATTCTTTAGATGATGATTTTAGTGCTAGTAGGGTTTTTAGAAGTCCTCATCATACAAGTACTAGGGCTAGTATTTTTGGTGGAGGAACCAAAAATGCCAAGATAGGAGAAATAGCACTTGCAAATGGAGGGGTTTTGTTTTTTGATGAGTTTCCTCATTTTTCAAAACAAATCATAGAAAGTTTGAGAGAGCCGCTAGAGGATTTTAAAATTCTTATTTCAAGAGTTAATACCAAGGTGATTTATGAAACTAAATTTTTATTTGCTTGTGCGCAAAATCCTTGTCCTTGTGGAAATTTATTTTCTAAAAGTCTTGCATGTCGTTGCCAAGAGATAGAAATTAAAAAATACAAAAATAAAATTTCATCTCCTATTTTAGACAGAATTGATCTTTATGTAGCTATGGATGAAATTTCGCATGAAGATAAAACAAGTTTAAGCTCTGAACAGATGAGTGAAATGGTTTTTAAAGGATTTTTATTTCAAAAGCAACGAAAACAAGAAGAATTTAATGCTAAATTAAATGATGAGCAGCTGAAACAATTTTGTATTTTAGATTCTACTGCGAATGAAATTTTACAAAAGGCTATAAATTCATATAATCTCTCTCAAAGAGGGGTAAATAAAACCATAAAAGTAGCAAGAACCATTGCAGATTTAGAACAAAGTGAGTTGATCTTAAAAACTCATATTTTAAAAGCATTAAGTTTTAGAATGAGAACTACATAGGAGTAAAAATGGATAACAAAAGTGTGGCGATCTTTATTGATGCAGAAAATATTCCTTCAAAATATGCAAAATCTATTTTTGATATCGCCTCTGATTATGGAGAAATTGTTATAAAACGAATTTATGGAGATTGGACACAAAAAAATATACAAAATTGGAAAGAACAAATCGCACAATATTCTATCATCGCTATGCAACAATTTAATTTTATAGCTAATAAAAACTCAAGTGATATGTACTTAATCACTGAGATTATGAGTTTTTTTTATGAAAAAGATATTGATATTTTTGTCATTGTTTCAAGTGATAGTGATTATACTAGTTTAATCCAAAGACTTAAAGAAGGCAAAAAGCAAGTTATAGGTATGGGTTTAAAACAAGCTGTAAAATCTTATGTGAATTCTTTTAGTGAATTTTTTTATTTAGATCAAGATGAATCTAAAGAAAAAGTATTAAGCACTAAAGAATATATCAAAGATTTAATCAATATCACAGAAGCCTTAATAGAAGAAAAAGGCCGTGCTGAATATGCTCAAATTCGCACCAATATGAATAGAAAACACGCAAATTTTATCCCTCAAAATTTTGGTTTTAAAAATTTTAGAGCATTGGTAAAAGAGTTTTTACCACAAATGAAACAATTTAAAGAAGGTAATGAAAAAAATATTTATTTTCTTATTGAAAAAACAAAGGCTTAAAAATGGAAAATATCTTGATAGCCTTTTTAGCTATTGTAGTTTTAGCTTTTATATGGTATGCGTTTAAAAGTCAAAAAGAAAAAGCAAAATTAGAGTTTTTAAACCAAAGCAATATAGCCTTGCAAAATCAACTTGCTAATTTAGAGCTTGAAAAAACCACACTCATAGAAAAAAATTCCAAACTTTTAGATGAAAAAATATTATATTTATCTAAAAATGAGGCTTTAGAAGCAAAATTAGCTCAAAAAGAACAAACCCAGCAAGAACTTTTAAATATACATTTAAAAGAGCGTGCAAATTTAAAAGAAGAATATACTCAAACTTTAATAAAACTAGAAGAAAAATACAAGCAAGGTTTAGTGGAATTAAAACAAGAATTAGAGCAAAATTTACAAAAACAAAATGCTAGTATTTTAAACCAAAACAAACTTATGCTTAATGAGGATACAAAAAAAATCTTAGAAGAAATTTTCTTGCCTGTGAAAAAAAGCGTTAAAGAATACAATGAAAGACTAAATTCAAATGAAGTTAGTCTTAAAACTCATATTGATAATATGTTTAAATTTAGCCAAAATATGACAGAAAATGCAGATAAGTTAGCTAAAATTTTAAAGGGCGATAAAAAAATTCGTGGTAATTTTGCAGAATTGCAACTAAAATCAGTTTTAGAAAATAGTGGTTTGGTAGAGGGCGTGCAGTATAAATTGCAAGAGAGATTTCAAGATGAGGGTAAAACCTATATTCCTGATGCGGTAGTATTTTTAGATAAACAAAAAAGTATAATCATAGATGCAAAATTTTCTTTACCAAGTGATTTTGCTTTTGAAGATGTTAGTCAAAACACTTGCCTTGATTTAGCTTATAATCTAAAATCAAGGATTGATGAGTTAGCCAAAAAGCCTTATATGCAGTATGATAAACACACTTATGAGTTTGTTTTGCTTTTTATACCTTATCAAAATATCTTAGATTTGATTTTAAATGTAGATCTTGAAATTTATCAATACGCTTACAAAAAAAAGGTTTATTTAACCACACCAAACACTCTTTTTATGGCACTAAATACGATAAATATTTCATGGAAAAATATACAAAGTAATGAAAATATCCTAAAAGCTTTTGATGAGCTTGGCAAATTTCATGATAAATTTGCAGGTGTTTTAGATGATTTTGAAAAAATCAAAGAAAACATCAAAAGACTAAACACAAATGTAGATAATATGCAAACAAAGCTTACTCATGGAAGTGGAAATATCGCTTCAAGAGTGATAAAACTTAAAGAGCTAGGCGCTAAAACCCAAAAGCTTATAAAATGTGAGATGAGCGATGAAAGTAGTATTTAAAGATAATATTTCTTATGAAAAAGAGCTTGTTGAAAAAGGTTTGGATGAGTTTTTAATGATGGAAAATGCAGGCATAGAGCTTGCAAATTTTATTAAGAAAAAAAGTAAAAACATAAAAAATGCTAAAATTTTATTTTTGCTTGGTACTGGTGGAAATGGAGCTGATGGACTTGTGGCCATTAGACACTTAAAAAAAGCTTTTGCTTATACTGTACCATATAAAAAAAGTACAGTGTTTACCAAGCAAGAGCAAATTTTAAAAAATATAGGTTTTAATTTCTTAAAAAAAGAACCTAAATTTAAAGATTTTGACATCATAGTTGATTGTGTTTTTGGAAGTGGTTTAAATAAAGCTTTAGATGAAAATTTGCAAAGAATTTTTAAAAAAATTGCTAAAAGTAAGGCTTTAAAAATAGCTTGTGATATTCCTAGCGGGCTTGGACAAGAGCTATATTTTAAGGCTGATTATACTCTTTGCATGGGGGTAATTAAAGAAATTTTATTAGAAGATTTCGCAAAAGAATTTGTAGGTAAAATTAAAATTGCGAATTTGGGTTTAAAACCTTATATGCAAAATACTTCAAGCTTTTTACTAGAAAAAAAAGATTTAAAACTCATTACAAAAAAGGCTAACTCAAATAAAGGTGATTTTGGCCATGTTTATATTTTTGCCAATAAAAGCGCGGGTACTTTAGCTGGACTTGGTGCTTTAGGGTTTGGAGCGGGGCTTGTGTCTTTAGTGGCTAAAGAAAGCTTTTCGCCTTTGATTATGCTAAAAGATGATATTGAAGGCAAAATAAATGCAGCTGCTATAGGTATGGGACTTGATGATTTAAGTATTTTAAAAGATGAAAGATTAAAAAACATTCCTTTAATCTTAGATGCAAATTGCTTTCAAAGTGAAAAATTACTTTCTTATCTTGATAGAGAAGATGTTGTTTTAACCCCTCATCCTAAAGAGTTTTCTATGCTTTTAAAACTTTGTTTTAATGAGGATGTAAGTGTAGAAGAAATTCAAAACAAACGCTTTTTTTATGCAAGAAAATTTAGTTCTAAATTCCAATGTGCTTTGGTGTTAAAAGGGGCTAACCCCATCATCGCTCAAAAAGAAAAACTTTTTGTAGTAAATTGTGGCAATGAAGCTTTGGCAAAAGGTGGAAGTGGGGATGTGCTAAGTGGCATGATAGCAGCTTTACTTGGAGCTAAATTTAATGCTTTAGAAGCTGCTAAAAATGCAGTATTAGCTCATGCTTTAGTAGCTAAAAATTATAAGAAAAATAAAATTAGTTTTGATGCTTTAAAATTAATAAAGGGGTTAAAATGCTTATAAAATTAGCAGTTTTATTTAGTGGTAATGGAAGCAATTTGGAAAATATTTTAGAAAAATTACATAAAAAAACTTTTGGTAAAAATACCTTTGAAGTGGTTTTGTGTGTATGCAATAAAAAAGAAGCCTATGGCATACAAAGAGCTTTAAAATATAACCTTGATACTAAAATCATAGAACATGAAAAATTTACTTCAAGAGAAGAATTTGATGCAGAATTAGTAAAAATTATAAAAGAAAGTCAAGCAGATTTGACCATCTTGGCAGGATTTATGCGAATTTTAAGTCCTATTTTCACTCAAAATATAAAAGCTATTAATCTTCATCCTTCTTTGCTTCCTTTATTTAAAGGTGCCCATGCTATCAAAGAAAGCTATGAAAGTGATATGAAAGTAGCAGGCATTAGTGTGCATTGGGTTAATGAAGAGCTTGATGGTGGTAAAATCATTGCACAAAAGGCGTTTGAAAAAGCTAAACTAAGCTTTGAAGAGTTTGAAGATAAAATTCACCAGCTCGAACATATACTTTTACCTGAAACCATTGTAAAAATTTTTGAAAATGATTAATTTTTCATCATTATAATTACGCTTTTTGTTTAAGGAAAGTAAATGTTTGAATGGATTTTTAGTGTAGATGCTTGGGTAGTATTACTTACTCTTACAGCTTTGGAGATTGTACTAGGTGTTGATAATATCATTTTTCTAGCGATTTTAGTTTCTAAATTACCACCAGAACATAGAGATAAGGGTAGAATTCTAGGTCTTGCCTTTGCGATGATTACTAGAATTTTATTGTTATTGTCTTTATTTTGGGTGATGAAGCTTGTTGCGCCTTTATTTAGTATATTAGGCAATGAAATTTCAGGTAGGGATTTGGTGCTTTTGCTTGGAGGTTTGTTTTTAATAGTTAAGTCTATTAAGGAAATTAAAGAAAGTATAATGCACCAAGAGGAAAGTCAAAGCAATATAAAAATTAGCAATAAACTTTGGGTTGTAGTAGCTGAAATAGCCGTGATAGACATAGTATTTTCTCTTGATAGTGTTATTACTGCTGTGGGCATTGCTCAAGATATAGAGATTATGATTATTGCTGTTATTGTTGCAGTTTTAGTTATGCTTTTTGCTTCTAAACCAATTGCAGATTTTGTGGAAAAATATCCAAGTATTAAAATCTTAGCTTTGGCATTTTTAGTAATGATAGGCTTTGTTTTGGTATGTGAAAGTTTTGATATTCATATAGATAAAGCATATATTTATACAGCTATGACTTTTTCTTTGATAGTTGAAATTTTAAATATCATTTCACAAAAAAAACAAACAAATAATTCTTAAAATATTTAGCATTTTTTATGCTAAATATTTTTTATCTTGACTTTTAATATTTTTTTATGTAAAATAACGCTTTATTTTTGTACATCGGGGTGTAGCGCAGTCTGGTTAGCGCACTTGGTTTGGGACCAAGGGGCCGAAGGTTCGAATCCTTTCACCCCGACCATTTTTATAAATGGTGAGTGTAGCTCAGTCGGTTAGAGCATCAGATTGTGGTCCTGAGGGTCGTGGGTTCGATTCCCATCACTCACCCCATCAGCGCTCGTAGCTCAACTGGATAGAGCGACAGACTTCGGATCTGTAGGTTATGGGTTCGATTCCTATCGGGCGCACCATAAGCCTATTGTTACTTTTATTTTTATGCGCTCATAGCTCAGCTGGATAGAGCAACGGCCTTCTAAGCCGTAGGTCAGAGGTTCGAATCCTCTTGAGCGTACCACTTTTGCGGATGTGGTGAAATTGGCAGACACGCCAGACTTAGGATCTGGTGCAGCAATGCGTGAAGGTTCAAGTCCTTTCATCCGCACCACTAATTTAAAACTCTTTTAAGTATTTAAGTTTCGCGATTCATCTTAGTCATATTTATAACATAAATTAAATTTATAATATTACAAAACTAGGAAGATGCTGTGGTAAATATATATCAAGTTAAAATTATTGAAAATTTTTGCAAGGATAAATTTAAAGAAGATACAAGAACAAAAGATTTTTTTCATACCTTTTTGACTCAAAATTTAGAAATTTACACCAATATAGAAGATCAAAAGTATGCCAAAGATACAATATTAATATATAAAATTTTTGATATATGTATTATATGTATAAAAGACGGAGTCTCGGTAAGTCAAGAGTATTGTCAATTTAAAAAAGGTGTGTTAGATCATATAGTTGTATATACCGATGAAAATATGAATGATGGTAAAATATCGCAACTATTAAGAGGTAGTTCTACATTAAAAATAGATAAATCAAATTGTTATGATAATCTAGATATTAAAGTTGTGTTTTCAGAAAAAGGCTTTTTATTTCAGGCTAGATTTAATAATTGTGAAAGTAAATTTAACGATACAATGACTATGTTTGCGCTTTCTTTGGCTTATCGTGAGAAAATGGAGTATTACTTGAATTTAACTTCAAGTATTATAGATGAAGAAAATTATCATGATGTTATTGATATTAAAAAAGATTTTTATGTTTTTAATCTAAAGTATTTTTTTAGTAATCCAGTGCACTATAACTACCAACAAAAACATGCAATATGGAAAATTATATTTCAATATTACGTTATTTTAGAACAACATCAAGAGCTTAAAATCCAGATAGAAAATCTTGTTGATATTTTGCATATTGAACAAAATCAAGAGGAAGATAAAAAAGAAAAAATAAAAGAGAATAAAAGAAAAAAAATCGAAATGATTTTTTTAATTATCGGTGGTTTTGTTACTTTAGCTTCGTTGGTTAGTGCATACAAAGACGCTATGGAATTATTTGGTTAAAACCGTATATTATTTTGGCAAAACAAGCATTTTAACTTTATAGTTAAATATGTTTTATGCAAAAATTTAAAAGCCTTGCTAAAATTTTTGGAGTTTTTTATCCTCTTATATCTCCTGTTCTATATTATTCTACAACTCCTTCCATTATTTCCCTAAAACAAATTTTCTTTAAATGTCTAATTATA
>NZ_JANQCY010000017.1:0-24955 GCF_024723595.1 Campylobacter sp. LMG 7929
TAAAGGGTTGTTTAATGGTGTAAAATTTTTCATAAAATTTGGCTCTAAGATCGATTATTAATTCATTTTCTAAAAAATCATCAATCTCACCGGAAAAATTTTCTTTATAAAATTTTTCTATATTAAAATCTTTGATTTTTTCTCCTTGTTTTAATTTATAATAAGGTATTAAATCTTTTGCTAACATAGGACCAAAAAGATTTGAAAATATTAATACATTTTCATCTATATATTTTTTAGCTATTTCATCCAAACTCTCATAATCTAAATATTCAAAAGCAACACCATTGTATCTTTGAATTGCTTTAGTTGTATCTTTTTTTAATATATCTTGGCTAAGATTATATAGTTCATCTTTGTCTTTGATACCAAAAAATTTTTCAAGAATATTTTCATCACATTCTTTAATAAATTTTTTGTATTTAGCAATTACTTCAAGTCTTTTATCGTATAGCTTGTTAAATATGAATGATTTTTCATTTAAACAACTATGTGTATTTATTTTACTTTTTCCCTCACTAGGTGAAAATAAAATTTTCATAATAAATCCTTTATTTTTTAAAAATTATACAAAATTATTTAAAACACTTGACATTAATTTAAAATTACATTATAATTCAACTTTATTTTTTGCTGGTTTAGCTCAGTTGGTAGAGCAGCTGCCTTGTAAGCAGCAGGTCGGGGGTTCAAGTCCCTTAACCAGCTCCATTGTTAATAGCAGTGTTTGACCAGAAATAAAAAGCATTATTATTCATGGTGAGTTACTCAAGTGGCCAACGAGGGCAGACTGTAAATCTGCTGGCTTTCGCCTTCCGTGGTTCGAATCCACGACTCACCACCATTGCTTTGCGGGAGTAGCTCAGTTGGCTAGAGCATCAGCCTTCCAAGCTGAGGGTCGCGGGTTCGAGTCCCGTTTCCCGCTCCAACCTGATTTTGGTAGAGTGAAACTGGGAGCTGTTTTTAAATTCAGAATTTCTAGCAGTTTCAAATTTCCAAAATTTTATAGTTTATGTTTTTAATTTTTCTGAGCGCTCGTATGGCTCAGAGGTAGAGCACTCCCTTGGTAAGGGAGAGGTCGCGGGTTCAAGTCCCGCTATGAGCTCCATTGATTTCAAAAGATTATAAAACATAAATTAGTATTTGTTTGTAAATTTTATATGGAGGAAAAAGATGGCTAAAGAAAAATTTTCACGTAATAAGCCTCACGTAAATATTGGTACTATTGGTCACGTTGACCACGGTAAAACTACTTTAACAGCTGCTATCTCTGCTGTTCTTTCAAGAAGAGGTTTGGCTGAGCTTAAAGATTATGATAATATCGATAACGCTCCTGAAGAAAAAGAGCGTGGTATTACTATTGCTACTTCTCACATTGAGTATGAAACAGAAAATCGTCACTATGCTCACGTAGACTGCCCAGGTCACGCTGACTATGTTAAAAACATGATTACTGGTGCTGCTCAAATGGACGGTGCTATTCTTGTTGTTTCTGCTGCAGATGGCCCAATGCCACAAACTAGAGAGCACATCTTACTTTCTCGTCAAGTAGGTGTACCATATATTGTTGTTTTCATGAACAAAGCTGATATGGTTGATGATGCTGAGTTATTAGAATTAGTTGAAATGGAAATTAGAGAGTTATTAAGCTCTTATGATTTCCCAGGAGATGATACTCCAATTATTTCAGGTTCAGCTTTACAAGCTCTTGAAGAAGCAAAAGCTGGACAAGATGGTGAATGGTCTAAAAAAATCTTAGATCTTATGGCAGCAGTTGATGAGTATATTCCAACTCCAGCTCGTGATACAGATAAAGATTTCTTAATGCCTATCGAAGATGTATTCTCAATTTCAGGTCGTGGTACAGTTGTTACTGGTAGAATTGAAAAAGGTATTGTTAAAGTTGGCGATACTATTGAAATCGTTGGTATTAGAGAAACACAAAGCACTACAGTAACTGGTGTTGAAATGTTTAGAAAAGAAATGGATCAAGGTGAAGCAGGAGATAACGTTGGTGTTCTTCTTCGTGGAACTAAAAAAGAAGATGTTCTTCGTGGTATGGTTCTTGCTAAACCTAAATCAATAACTCCTCACACTGATTTTGAAGCAGAAGTTTATATTTTAAATAAAGATGAAGGTGGACGCCATACTCCATTCTTTAATAACTATAGACCACAATTTTATGTAAGAACAACTGATGTTACTGGCTCTATCCAACTTGCAGAAGGCGTTGAAATGGTTATGCCAGGCGATAATGTTAGAATTACTGTAAGTCTTATTGCACCAGTTGCACTTGAAGAGGGTACTCGTTTTGCTATCCGTGAAGGTGGCCGTACTGTTGGTTCAGGTGTTGTTTCTAAAATTATTAAATAATTATAAGCGAGATTTAATCTCGCTTTTTAAGGAATAAAAATGAGAATTAAAGTTGGTTTAAAATGTGAAGAGTGCGGTGATATTAATTATAGCACTTTTAAAAATAGTAAAAATACAACTGAAAAGTTAGAATTAAAAAAATATTGCCCAAGATTGAAAAAACATACAATTCATAAAGAAGTTAAATTAAAAAGTTAAGGCTTTTATAAAAAAGCCCTTAGGGCAATAGCTCCAACGGTAGAGCGCCGGATTCCAAATCCGATGGTTGGGGGTTCGAATCCCTCTTGCCCTGCCACAAAATAAGGTAAAATATGGAAAAACTAATAACTTATTTTAAATTGTCAAAAGCTGAATTAGGAAAAGTAATTTGGCCTTTGAAAGAGCAAGTTAGAAATGCTTATATTACAGTTTTTGTAGTTGTTACTGTTGTTTCATTATTTTTAGCATTAGTTGATTTGATTATGTCATTTTCATTATCTAAGATTATAGGATAGAAAAATGAATCATAAATGGTATGCAATTCAAACTTATGCAGGTAGTGAGATGGCTGTAAAAAGAGCCATAGAAAATTTAGTTAGAGATCATGGAATTCAAGAGCAATTATTAGAAGTAATTGTTCCAACTGAAGATGTGATTGAATTTAAAAATGGTAAAGAAAAAATAAGCGAAAGAAGTTTATATTCAGGCTATGTATTTGCTAATATAGACTTATCAACAGAGCTTTGGCACAAAATTCAGTCTTTACCAAAGGTTGGTCGTTTTATAGGTGAAAGTAAAAAACCAACTCCATTAAGTGAAAAAGATATCAATCTTATTTTAGAAAAGGTGAAAAATAAAGCAGCACCTAAGCCTAAAATTTCATTTGATAAAGAAGAAAGTGTAAGAATAACTGAAGGTCCTTTTGCAAACTTTGTTGGTATTGTAGAGGAATATGATATGGTTAGAGGCGTTTTAAAGCTAAATGTTTCTATATTTGGTAGATCAACTCCAGTAGAAATCTTATACTCTCAAGTTGAAAAAATAGTTTGATTATATAGTAAGTAAAGGAGAAAGGTTATGGCTAAAAAAGTCGTAGGAGAAATTAAATTACAAATAGCTGCTACTAAGGCTAATCCATCACCTCCAGTTGGTCCTGCTTTAGGTCAACAAGGTGTTAATATTATGGAATTTTGTAAGGCATTTAATGAAAGAACAAAAGATATGGCTGGTTTTAATATTCCAGTTGTTATTACTGTTTATGCAGATAAAAGCTTTACATTTATAACAAAACAACCACCAGCTACAGATTTAATTAAAAAAGCTGCAGGTATTTCTAAAGGTGCGGATAACCCTTTAAAAAATAAAGTAGGTAAATTAACTAAAGCACAAGTTTTAGAAATTGTAGATAAAAAAATCGCTGATATGAATACAAAAGATAGAGAGCAAGCTGCTAAAATTATCATGGGTTCTGCTCGTTCTATGGGTGTTGAAATCGTAGATTAATACTCTTTACCGCCAAGAGTTTAAAAAGGCGGTAGCACTTTATATAAAATGCGGAGAAAATTGATGTCTAAAAATACTAAAAGATTTACAGAATTATTAAAAAAAATAGATTCAAATAAAAACTATTTAATGGATGAAGCAATAAGCACAGTAAAAACTCTTGCTTCTGCTAAATTTGATGAAACAGTTGAAATTGCTTTAAAATTAAATGTTGATCCAAGACATGCAGATCAAATGGTAAGAGGTAGTGTTGTTTTACCTTGCGGTACAGGTAAAAAAGTTCGTGTTGCTGTTATTGCAAAAGATGCAAAAGCTGATGAAGCAAAAAATGCAGGTGCTGATATAGTTGGTAGCGATGATTTAGTAGAAGAAATTCAAAAAGGTAATATGAATTTTGATGTTTTAATTGCTACACCAAATTTAATGGGTCTAGTAGGTAAAGTAGGTCGTATTTTAGGACCTAAAGGTTTGATGCCAAATCCTAAAACAGGTACAGTAACAATGGATGTTGCTCAAGCTGTTAATAATGCTAAAAATGGACAAGTTAATTTCCGTGTTGATAAACAAGGAAACATCCATGCAGGTTTGGGTAAAGTTAGTTTTACTCAAGAACAATTAAAAGAAAATATGACAGCATTCGTAAAAGCTATTAATAAACATAAACCAGCTGCTGCAAAAGGAAGATATATTAAAAATGCTAGTCTTTCTTTGACTATGAGTCCTTCTCTTTCTCTTGATACTCAAGAATTACTTGATACAAAATAAAATTAATGAGAGTTTTTCTCTCATTAATAAAAATTAGATAAGATAATAACTTTTATCTTATCTAATTTTTATCTTAGATTGGAGATAGCCGAGGTCTTAGGACTTAATTAGATTTTCTGCTCTGCTTGAAATCACCGGTCGGAAAGGAGTAAAGATGACTAAAAGCCAAAAAATTGAACTTGTTTCTAAGCTTGAAGAGGGTTTTAAGGCTAGTGAAGCTGTTGTAGTTTGTAACTACAAAGGTTTAAATACTAAAAAACTTGAAGAGTTAAGAAATAATGCGAGAGAAATGGATGTTAAAGTTCAAATTATTAAAAATACTTTAGCAAGTATTGCTCTTAAAAATGCCGGCAAAGATGGAATGGAACTTAAAGATACAAATATTTATCTTTGGGGTGAAGACCAATTAAATGTTTCAAAAGTTGCTGATAAATTTAGCGAAGCTAATCAAACATTTGAAATCAAAACCGCATTTATTGATGGTGAAGTTGCTTCAGTAGATAAAGTTAAAGCTTTAGCTAAAATGCCTTCTCGCAATGAATTGCTTGCTATGCTTTTGCAAGTTTGGAATGCGCCAATCACCAATTTTACAATTGGATTAAATGCATTAAAAGAAAAAAAAGAAGCTGAATAAAATTTAAAAAGGATAAAAAATGGCAATTACTAAAGAAGATGTATTAGAATTTATTTCTAACCTAAGTGTTCTTGAACTTTCAGAATTAGTAAAAGAATTTGAAGAAAAATTTGGTGTTTCTGCTGCTCCAGTTATGGTTGCAGGTGCTGCTGTTGCAGGTGCTGCTGGCGGTGCTGCTGAAGAAAAAACTGAATTTGACATCGTATTACAAGATGGTGGCGATAAAAAAATCAATGTAATTAAAGTTGTTCGTGCTTTAACTGGTCTTGGACTAAAAGAAGCAAAAGATGCTGTTGAACAAACTCCATCAGTTCTTAAAGAAGGTGTTAGCAAAGCTGAAGCCGAAGAAGCTAAAAAACAACTTGAAGAAGCTGGCGCTAAGGTTGAGCTTAAATAATTTTTTTGTTTTAAAAGAAAGGATTTTATATCCTTTCTTGTTTTCCTTTAATTAGGATTCTTTCTTTCAATACTTTTACCATGGGGTATAATAATATGTTAAATTCACAATCAGGAAATCGTTTAAGAATAGACTTCTCGAATGTTCCACAACAAATAGACATTCCAAATTTATTACAATTACAAAAGAAAAGTTTTGATTATTTTTTAAACATAGATGCTAAAAATTCAGAAAGTGGAATTGAAAAAGTATTTAAATCTATTTTTCCAATTCATGATCCACAAAATAGATTAAGTTTAGAATATGTAAGTAGTGAAGTAGGTAAACCTAAGTACACTATTAGAGAGTGTATGGAAAGAGGTTTGACTTATTCTGTAAATTTAAAAATGAAAATCCGTTTAACTTTACATGAAAAAGATGAAAAAACGGGTGAAAAAATTGGTATAAAAGATATTAAAGAACAAGAAATTTATATTAGAGAAATCCCTTTAATGACAGATAGAATTTCTTTTATAATTAACGGAGTTGAAAGGGTTGTAGTAAATCAACTTCACAGAAGTCCGGGTGTTATATTTAAAGAAGAAGAAAGTTCTACTGTTGCAAATAAATTAGTATATACAGCCCAAATCATACCAGATCGTGGTTCTTGGCTTTATTTTGAATATGATGCTAAAGATGTGCTTTATGTGCGTATTAATAAAAGAAGAAAAGTGCCTATTACAATTTTATTTAGAGCACTTGGTTATAAAAAACAAGACATTATAAAATTATTTTACCCTATACAAACTATTCATGTTAAAAAAGATAAATTCTTAACTGAATTTAATCCAAATGACTTTTTAGATAGAGTTGAGTATGACTTGAAAGATGAAAAAGGCAATGTAATTCATCAAGCTGGTAAAAGAATGACAAAGAAAAAGGCTGAACAGCTTGTAAAAGATGGGGTTAAATGGGTTGAATATCCAGTTGAAATTTTAACAAATAGATATTTAGCTAATCCTATTATTAATAAAGAAACTGGTGAGGTTTTATTTGATTCTTTAACGCTATTAGATGAGGGAAAACTAGCAAAAATTAAAGAGGAAAAACAGTTTGATATTGCTAATGACTTAGCTAATGGAGTAGATGCTGCTATTATTAATTCTTTCATTCAAGATAATGAAACTTTAAAATTATTAAAACAAACCGAGAATATAGATGATGAGAATGATTTAGCAGCTATTAGAATTTATAAAGTAATGAGACCAGGCGAACCGGTAGTAAAAGATGCTGCAAAAGCTTTTGTGAATGATTTATTTTTTAATCCTGAAAGATATGATCTAACAAAAGTTGGTCGTATGAAAATGAATCATAAACTAGGATTAGATACACCTGAATATGTTACGGTTTTAACCAATGAAGATATAGTAAAAACTGCAAAATATTTAATTAAAGTAAAAAATGGTAGAGGTCATATTGATGATAGAGACCATTTAGGTAATCGTCGTATAAGATCAATTGGAGAACTTCTAGCAAATGAACTTCATGTAGGTCTTGCTAAAATGCAAAAATCAATTAGAGATAAATTTACGGCTTTAAATACAGATATTGATAAAGTAATGCCTTATGATTTGATTAATCCTAAGACAATTACTGTAACAATTATGGAATTTTTTACTGGTGGTCAATTATCTCAATTTATGGATCAAACAAACCCATTGAGTGAAGTGACTCACAAACGTCGTTTATCAGCGCTTGGTGAAGGTGGTTTAGTAAAAGAAAGAGCGGGTTTTGAAGTACGTGATGTTCATGCAACGCATTATGGAAGAATTTGTCCTGTTGAAACTCCAGAAGGTCAAAACATCGGATTAATTAATACACTTTCAACTTATGCTAAAGTAAATGATCTAGGCTTTGTTGAAGCACCTTATAAGAAGGTAGAAAATGGAAAAGTAAGTAATGAAATTGTTTACTTGACTGCTACTCAAGAAGAGGGCTTGGTGATTGCAGCCGCTTCAACTAAAATTGATGAAAAAGGTAATATTGTTGAGGAATTTGTTGAAGCAAGACAAGATGGTGAAACAATCCTAGCAAGAAGAGAAGAAGTACATTTGATTGACCTTTGTTCAGGTATGATAGTAGGGGTTGCAGCGTCATTAATCCCATTCTTAGAGCATGATGATGCAAACAGAGCTTTAATGGGTTCAAACATGCAACGTCAAGCAGTGCCTTTACTAACCGCACAAGCACCTATAGTAGGTACTGGTATGGAAAAAATCATTGCTCGTGATGCTTGGGAGGCTATTAAAGCTAAAAGAGCAGGGATTGTAGAAAAAGTTGACAATAAAAATATTTTTATTTTGGGCGAAGATGAAAATGGACCATTTATTGATCATTATAAAATGGAAAAAAATCTAAGAACTAACCAAAATACAACTTTTATTCAACACCCGATTGTGAAAAAAGGCGAATTTATTCAAGCAGGTCAAATCATTGCAGATGGCCCAAGTATGGATCAAGGAGAGCTTGCTATTGGTAAGAATGCCTTAATCGCATTTATGCCATGGCATGGGTATAACTATGAAGATGCTATTGTAATTAGTGAGAAAATTTTACGTGAAGATACTTTTACTAGTGTTCATATCTATGAAAAAGAAGTAGAGGCTAGAGAGCTTAAAGATGGTGTAGAAGAAATTACAAAAGACATTCCAAATGTAAAAGAAGAAGATTTAGCACATCTTGATGAGAGTGGTATCGCTAAAATAGGAACTCATATAAAGCCTGGTATGATTTTGGTAGGTAAAGTTTCACCTAAGGGTGAAGTAAAACCTACACCTGAAGAAAGATTATTAAGAGCTATTTTTGGTGAAAAAGCTGGACATGTTGTAAATAAATCTTTATATGCAACCGCCTCATTAGAAGGTGTTGTTGTAGATGTAAAAATCTTTACTAAAAAAGGTTATGAAAAAGATGCACGCGCTATAAAAGCTTATGATGATGAAAAATTAAATCTTGAAAAAGAACATCATGATAGACTTTTAATGATGGATAGAGAAGAAACTTTAAGAGTATGTTCTTTACTTTCTAAATCAGCTTTAAATTCAGATGAAGAAATAAATGGTGTTAAATATAAAAAAGGCTCTAAAGTAGAAATTACAGAATTAGAAAAAATCAATCGTTTTGCATTAAATTCTTTAGTTAAAGCTTATTCTAAAGAAGTACAAAAGGAATATGATGATTTAAAAAATCATTTCCAAAATGAGAAGAAAAAACTTAAAACAGAGCATGATGAAAAATTAGAAATTTTAGAAAAAGATGATATTTTACCAAGTGGGGTAGTAAAACTTGTTAAAGTATATATCGCGACTAAGAGAAAATTGAAAGTTGGGGATAAAATGGCAGGACGCCATGGAAATAAAGGTATTGTGTCTAATATCGTTCCAGAAGTTGATATGCCATATTTACCTGATGGAAGACCTATTGATATAGCCTTAAATCCTCTAGGGGTTCCAAGTCGTATGAATATAGGACAAATTCTTGAAAGTCATTTGGGGATTGTTGGTATGAGACTAGGTGATCAAATTCAAGAAATTTTTGATAGAAAACAAAAAGATTTTGTAAAAGAATTACGTGAAAAAATTCTTGAAATTTGTAGTGTATCTAGACTTGAATTAGAAAAGAAATTTGTGCAAACTTTAAATGATGAACAGCTTATTTCTTATGCTAGAGATTGGGCTAAAGGAGTGAAATTTGCTACTCCTGTATTTGAAGGCGTAACGGTTGAAGAATTTGGTAAGCTTTTTGAAATGGCTAAAATAGCTATGGATGGAAAAAGCGAACTTTATGATGGAAGAACTGGTGAAAAAATGGCAGAGCGTGTGCATGTTGGATGTATGTATATGCTTAAATTACACCATTTAGTAGATGAAAAAGTTCACGCAAGAAGTACTGGACCTTATAGTCTTGTAACACAACAACCAGTTGGTGGTAAGGCTTTATTTGGTGGACAAAGATTTGGTGAGATGGAGGTTTGGGCTCTTGAAGCTTATGGAGCAGCTCATACTCTAAGAGAAATGTTAACCATAAAATCTGATGATGTTGAAGGTAGATTTAGTGCTTATAAAGCTTTAACAAAAGGTGAGAATGTTCCAGCAACAGGTATTCCAGAGACATTCTTTGTACTTACAAATGAATTAAAATCTCTTGCTTTAGATGTTGAGATTTTTGATAAGGATGAGAATAATGAGTAAATTTAAACCTATCGAAATAAAAGAAGATGGCAGACCTAGAGACTTTGAAGCTTTTCAATTAAGACTTGCAAGTCCTGAAAAAATCAAATCATGGTCTTATGGTGAAGTAAAAAAACCAGAAACAATTAATTATAGAACTTTAAAGCCTGAAAGAGACGGGCTTTTTTGCGCTAAAATTTTTGGACCAGTAAGAGATTATGAATGTCTTTGTGGTAAGTATAAAAAAATGCGTTTTAAAGGTATTAAGTGTGAAAAATGTGGTGTTGAAGTTACTAGTTCTAAAGTACGCCGCTCAAGAATGGGGCATATTGAATTAGTTACACCAGTAGCACATATATGGTATGTAAATTCTTTGCCAAGTCGTATCGGTACTTTACTTGGCGTAAAGATGAAAGATTTAGAGCGCGTATTGTATTATGAAGCATATATAGTAGAAAATCCAGGTGATGCATACTATGATAATGAAAATACTAAAAAAGTTGAATTTTGCGATGTATTAAATGAAGAGCAGTATTTAAATTTAATGCAGCGCTACGAAAGCAGTGGTTTTAAAGCTAGAATGGGTGGTGAAGTTGTTAGAGATTTGCTAGCAAATTTAGATCTTGTTGAGCTTTTAAATAAATTAAAAGAAGATATTGCAGCAACTAATTCAGAAGCAAAGAAAAAAACTATCATCAAACGCTTAAAAGTGGTGGAAAATTTCTTAAATAGTAATTTAAATACTAATACAAATAGTGATGAAGTAGTTCCAAATCGTCCTGAATGGATGATGATTACAAATTTACCTGTGTTACCACCTGATTTAAGACCTTTGGTAGCTTTAGATGGTGGAAAATTTGCAGTTTCTGATGTGAATGATTTATATAGAAGAGTTATTAATAGAAATACACGTTTAAAAAGACTTATGGAGCTTGATGCACCTGAAATTATCATTAGAAATGAAAAAAGAATGCTTCAAGAAGCAGTCGATGCTTTATTTGATAATGGTAGAAGAGCAAATGCAGTTAAAGGTGCAAATAAACGTCCATTAAAATCTTTAAGTGAAATCATCAAAGGAAAACAAGGTCGTTTCAGACAAAATCTACTTGGTAAAAGAGTGGATTTTTCAGGTCGTAGTGTTATTGTTGTTGGGCCAAAACTTAGAATGGATCAATGTGGTTTACCTAAAAAAATGGCTTTGGAATTATTTAAGCCACATTTGTTAGCTAAACTTGAAGAAAAAGGTTATGCTACCACTGTAAAACAAGCTAAAAAAATGATAGAAAATAAAACCAATGAGGTTTGGGAGTGTTTAGAAGAGGTTGTTAAAGGTCATCCTGTAATGCTTAATCGTGCACCAACCTTACATAAGCTTTCCATCCAAGCTTTCCATCCGGTTCTTGTAGAGGGTAAGGCAATTCAACTTCATCCATTAGTATGTGCAGCGTTTAATGCTGACTTTGATGGGGATCAAATGGCTGTGCATGTGCCTTTATCACAAGAAGCAATAGCTGAGTGTAAAGTATTAATGCTCTCATCTATGAATATCTTGCTTCCAGCAAGTGGTCGTTCTGTGACTGTACCTTCTCAAGATATGGTTTTGGGGATTTATTATCTATCTTTAGAAAAAGATGGTGCTAAGGGTGAGCATAAAATTTGTACAGGTATTGAAGAGGTTATGATTGCCCTAGAAGCAAAATCTTTAGATATTCATGCAAGTATTAGAAGCGTAGTTGATGGAAGAAAAATCACTACGACTGCTGGAAGATTAATTATTAAGTCTATCTTGCCTGATTTTGTTCCTGAAAATATGTGGAATAAAGTCATGAAGAAAAAAGATATTGCAGCTTTGGTTGATTATGTTTATAAAGAGGGCGGACTTGAAGTAAGTGCTAGCTTTTTAGATAAATTAAAAGATCTTGGTTTTGAATATGCAACAAAAGCGGGTATTTCTATTTCAATTGCTGATATTATTGTGCCTGATCAAAAGCAAAAAAGTATAGAAGAAGCTAAAAAACAAGTAAGAGAAATCCAAAATTCATATAATTTAGGTTTGATTACTTCAGGCGAAAGATATAACAAGATTATTGATATTTGGAAAAGCGCTAATAATGTCTTATCAAAAGATATGATGGAGTTGATTAAAAAAGACAAAGAAGGATTTAACTCTATTTATATGATGGCAGATTCTGGCGCTAGGGGTTCAGCGGCTCAAATTTCTCAGCTTGCTGCGATGAGGGGTCTTATGGCTAAACCTGATGGTTCTATTATTGAAACACCGATCATTTCGAACTTCCGTGAAGGACTTAACGTTCTTGAGTATTTCATTTCAACTCACGGTGCTAGAAAAGGTCTTGCAGATACAGCGTTGAAAACAGCAAATGCAGGTTATTTGACAAGAAAACTTATCGATGTGGCACAAAATGTAAAAGTTACAATGGAAGATTGTGGTGCACATGAGGGTGTTGAAATTAATGAAATTACTGCAGATGGTGTTGTGATTGAAACCTTAGAAGAAAGAATTTTAGGAAGAGTTTTAGCTGAAAATATTATTGATTCTATTACTAATGAGATTTTGTTCTCAGAAGGTACTTTAGTAGATGAGGAAAAAGCTAGAATTATTGTTGAAAGTGGAGTAAAGAGTGTAAGCATTAGAACTCCTATTACTTGTAAAGCTAAAAAAGGAGTTTGTTCTAAATGCTATGGTATTAATCTAGGCGAAGGAAAATTAGTTAAACCAGGTGAGGCTGTAGGTATTATATCTGCTCAATCAATCGGTGAGCCAGGAACACAGCTTACACTAAGAACTTTCCACAGTGGTGGTACTGCTAGTACAGATTTACAAGATCGTCAAGTGGTAGCACATAAAGAAGGTTTTGTAAGATTTTATAATCTTAATACCTATGAAGATAGACAAGGTAAAACTATAGTGGCTAATCATCGCAATGCTGCTATTTTACTTGTGGAGCCAAAAATCAAAGCTCCATTTAAAGGAACTATCCATATTGAGCATGCATATGAGGATGTGGTGGTTAGCGTTAAAGCAAAAAACAATGAAGCTAAATTTATATTAAGAAAGTATGACTTAGCAAAAGCTAATGAGCTTGCAGGTGTAAGTGGTAATATCGAAGGTAAATTATATATTCCATATAGCGATGGTGCTGAAGTAGCTGAAAATGAAAGTATTGTAGAAGTAATCAAAGAGGGTTGGAATATACCAAACCGTATCCCTTATGCGAGTGAATTGCTAGTAAAAGATGGCGATCCTATCACTCAAGATATTGTAGCTGGTGCAAAAGGTACCTTGAAGTTTTATATGCTTAAAGGGGATGGTTTAGATAGAATTAGAAATCTTAAAAAAGGTGATGTAGTTAAAGAAAAAGGTGTTTTTGTTGTTATTGCTGATGAAAATGATAGAGAAGCAAAAAGACACTATATACCAAGAGATTCTGTGATTGAATTTGATGATAGTACTTTTGTGGATAATCCTAAAACTATCATAGCAAAATCAAGCAAAGAAGATAAAACTATCATTGCTGAATGGGATGCATATAATAATACTGTAATTGCAGAAGTTGCAGGTACAATTAACTTTGAAGATATTGAATCAGGCTATAGTGCTGATGAGCAAATTGATGAAGCAACTGGTAAAAGATCACTTGTTATTAATGAGTATTTACCAAGTGGAGTGCGTCCAGCGTTGTTAATCATAGGTGAAAACGATCAAGTGGTGCGTTATCAACTCGAACCAAAAACTGTTATTTATGTAAACGATGGCGATAAGGTTAAGCAAGCTGATATCTTAGCTAAAACACCAAAGGCAGCAGCTAAATCAAAAGATATTACTGGAGGTCTTCCAAGGGTATCTGAATTATTTGAAGCAAGAAAGCCAAAAAATACTGCTGTTGTGGCTGAAATTGACGGGGTTGTTAGATTTGATAAACCTTTAAGATCAAAAGAAAGAATCATTATCCAAGCAGAAGATGGAAGTAGCGCAGAGTATTTAATTGATAAATCAAAACGCATTCAAGTAAGAGATGGTGAATTTATTCATGCGGGTGAAAAATTAACCGATGGAGTTATTTCAAGTCATGATGTGCTTAGAATTTTAGGTGAAAAAGCATTGCATTATTATCTTATTTCTGAAATTCAGCAAGTTTATCGTGGTCAAGGTGTTGTGATTTCTGATAAGCATATTGAAATTATCGTATCGCAAATGCTAAGACAAGTAAAAATTGTTGATAGTGGTCATACAAACTTTATTGTGGGTGATTTGGTTTCAAGAAGAAAATTCAGAGAAGAAAATGAAAGAATTTTAAGATATGGCGGTGAACCTGCTGTAGCTGAGCCTGTATTGCTTGGGGTTACAAGAGCAGCTATTGGAAGTGATAGTGTGATTTCGGCTGCTTCATTCCAAGAAACAACAAAAGTTTTAACAGAAGCAAGTATCGCAGGTAAATTTGACTATCTTGAAGATCTAAAAGAAAATGTAATCTTAGGTCGCATGATTCCTGTTGGTACAGGTCTTTATGGAGATCAAAATTTAAAACTTAAACAACAAAATTAATTTTCAATCCTAGCGATTTTGCTAGGATTTTTGGAGTGTATTATGTTCAAAGTGATTGATTTGGAAAAATATAAAAGAAAGGATCATTTTGAATTTTACACTCAAAATATTCCTTGCTCGTTTGAAATTACTGTTAAATTAGATATTAGTTCTTTTTATTATTTTATTAAAAACAATAATTATGAATTCTACCCTTGTTTTATCCACACTATTAGTAAAAGTATAAATGCTTTTGATAATTTTAAATTTAGTTTAGATCAAAACAAACAACTAATATGTTATGATATTATCCATCCTTCTTATACTATTTTTCATAAGGATTCTAAAACTTTTTCTGTTCTTTGGACTTTCTATAAAGAAAATTTAAATGATTTTTTATCTTTATATGAAGAGGATAAACAATTAATAAAAAACGATAAAAGTATGTTTTTAAAAGAACCTATAGATAATCTTTTTAATATTTCTGCTATTCCTTGGATAGTTTTTGAAAATTTTTCTTTACACTTGCCAAAAAAAGAGCAGTATTTCTTTCCTATTATAACAAGTGGAAAGATTATAAAAGAAAATAAAAAATTTCTCATTCCTTTTAGTATTAATGTTAATCATGCCACCAATGATGCTTATCACATTTATTTGTTTTTAGAAAAACTCCAAGAAAACCTTAATAGTTTATAATTTTATAAGTAAAATTTAGATATTATCCAAAGTTTATTATTTTATTAATGAAAGGAATTACTGTGCCAACCATAAATCAATTGGTTAGAAAAGAGCGCAAAAAAGTTTTAGAAAAATCTAAATCACCAGCGCTTAAAAATTGCCCACAAAGAAGGGGAGTTTGTACTAGGGTTTATACAACAACTCCTAAAAAACCAAACTCAGCGTTAAGAAAAGTTGCCAAAGTAAGACTTACAAGTGGCTTTGAAGTTATTAGTTATATCGGTGGTGAAGGTCACAACCTACAAGAACACAGCATTGTTTTAGTGCGTGGTGGTAGGGTAAAAGACTTACCAGGTGTTAAGTATCACATTGTTCGTGGTGCCTTAGATACTGCAGGTGTTGCAAAAAGAACTGTTTCTCGTTCTAAATATGGTGCAAAACGCCCTAAAGCAGCAGCTAAGTAATAAGATTGCAGACAAATCCGTTAGATTTGATTTTGTTTGAGTAAAATTATAAATTTGAAGGAAAATTATGAGAAGAAGAAAAGCTCCGGTAAGAGAAGTCTTGCCAGATCCGATTTATGGAAATAAAGTAATCACAAAATTCATTAATTCTTTAATGTATGATGGTAAAAAAAGCACGGCTACGACTATTATGTATGGTGCTTTAGAAGCTATCGATAAAAAAGGTGGAGAAAAAAAAGGTATAGAAATTTTTAATGATGCTATTGAAAATATCAAGCCTTTATTAGAAGTTAAATCTCGTCGTGTTGGTGGTGCTACTTATCAAGTTCCAGTAGAAGTACGCCCAGCTAGACAACAAGCTTTAGCTATAAGATGGATTATTTCTTTTGCTAGAAAAAGAAGTGAAAGAACTATGATTGAAAAATTAGCAGCTGAATTATTAGACGCAGCTAATAGTAAAGGCGCTTCATTTAAGAAGAAAGAAGATACTTATAAAATGGCAGAAGCTAATAAAGCATTTGCTCATTATCGCTGGTAAGAGGAGTAAAACATGTCAAGAAGTACTCCTTTAAAAAGAGTTAGAAATATAGGTATTGCAGCTCACATTGATGCTGGTAAAACAACTACTAGTGAAAGAATTCTTTTCTTTACAGGTATGAGTCATAAAATTGGCGAAGTACATGATGGTGCAGCTACAATGGACTGGATGGAACAAGAAAAAGAAAGAGGTATTACAATTACTTCTGCTGCTACAACTTGTTTTTGGAAAAATCACCAAATCAACCTTATAGACACTCCAGGCCACGTTGACTTTACAATCGAAGTTGAAAGATCAATGCGTGTTTTAGATGGTGCTGTTGCAGTATTTTGTTCAGTAGGTGGAGTTCAACCACAATCAGAAACTGTTTGGAGACAAGCTAATAAATATGGTGTTCCAAGAATTGTTTTTGTAAATAAAATGGATAGAATTGGTGCAAATTTCTTTAACGTGGAAGAGCAAATTAAAAATCGCTTAAAAGGTAACCCAGTTCCACTTCAAATTCCAATTGGTGCTGAAGATAATTTCAAAGGTGTGATTGATCTTATCACTATGAAAGCTTTGGTATGGGAAGATGAAAGTAAACCAACCGATTATGTAGAAAAAGAAATTCCAGCTGAGCTTAAAGAAAAGGCTGAAGAATATCGTGTAAAAATGATAGAAGCTGTTTCTGAAACAAGCGATGAATTAATGGAGAAATATTTAGGCGGTGAAGAACTTACTCAAGAAGAAATCAAAGCAGGTATTAAAGCAGGATGTTTAAGTCTTTCTATGGTTCCTATGCTTTGTGGTACGGCTTTTAAAAACAAAGGTGTTCAACCACTGCTTGATGCTGTTGTTGCTTATTTACCAGCTCCTGATGAAGTTGCTAATATCAAAGGTGAGTATGAAGATGGTACAGAAGTTTCTGTAAAATCAACTGATGATGGTGAATTTGCAGGTCTTGCATTTAAAATTATGACTGACCCATTTGTTGGACAATTAACTTTCGTTCGTGTATATAGAGGAAGTTTAGAAAGTGGTTCTTATGCATATAATTCAACAAAAGATAAAAAAGAAAGAATTGGTCGTCTTTTGAAAATGCACTCTAATAAAAGAGAAGAGATTAAAACTTTATATGCAGGGGAAATTGGAGCAGTTGTTGGTCTTAAAGATACACTAACTGGTGATACCTTAGCAAGTGAAAAAGATAAAGTTATTTTGGAAAGAATGGATTTTCCAGATCCTGTTATTTCAGTTGCTGTTGAGCCTAAAACAAAAGCAGATCAAGAAAAAATGTCTATTGCTTTAAATAAATTAGCTCAAGAAGATCCAAGCTTTAGAGTTTCTACAGATGAAGAAAGTGGTCAAACCATCATTTCAGGTATGGGTGAGCTTCACTTAGAAATTATTGTTGATAGAATGCTTCGTGAGTTTAAAGTTGAAGCAGAAGTTGGTCAACCTCAAGTTGCTTACCGTGAAACTATTAGAAAAACAGTTGAGCAAGAATACAAATACGCTAAACAATCAGGTGGTCGTGGTCAGTATGGTCATGTATTCTTAAGACTTGAGCCGCTTGAACCAGGTAGTGGATATGAGTTTGTAAATGATATCAAAGGTGGGGTAATTCCAAAAGAATATATTCCAGCTGTTGATAAAGGTATACAAGAAGCATTGCAAAACGGTGTTTTAGCGGGATATCCTGTTGAAGATGTTAAAGTAACTGTTTATGATGGAAGTTACCATGAAGTGGATTCTTCTGAAATGGCATTTAAACTTGCTGCTTCTATGGGCTTTAAAGAAGGTGCTAGAAAAGCAGGTGCAGTAATATTAGAACCTATGATGAAAGTTGAAGTTGAAACTCCAGAAGAATACATGGGTGATGTTATTGGAGATTTAAATAAACGTCGTGGTCAAGTAAATTCAATGGATGAAAGAGGTGGTAATAAAATTATTACAGCATTTTGTCCTTTGGCTGAGATGTTTGGTTACTCAACTGATCTTAGAAGTCAAACTCAAGGCCGTGCTACTTATTCTATGGAATTTGATCACTATGATGAAGTTCCAAAAAACGTTTCTGAAGAAATTATCAAAAAAAGAAATGGTTAATCTACCAAGATGAGCAAAAAGCTCATCTTGAATTATTTATGTCCTTTTGAATTAATTAAATTAATTACTCCTTCATTAATTTCATATGCTTTTCCAAAACCTTTAACATATCTTCCATTTTTTAGTATCAGCTGAAATAAATGAAAATCTTTCATATTTTTAATGACTTGGATTATTTCTTTATTGTTTTCATTTTCATAAGTATTTAATACTTGCTCAAAGAGTTGATTATCTCTTGTTATTTCTGCACTCTCTACTCTAAATTTAAGTCTTTTTCTTGCAAAGATTGACACGCAATCTTTTTCATCTTCTATAAACATAATTTCTATGTTTTTATTATTGTATTTTGCTCCTTCAAAGTGTTCAGCGATTTCACTAATATAAATATAAAAGTCATTTTTAATTTTTATAATAGGTGCGTATGAGCATATTGTTTGATTGTTTAAATTTAAAGAAGATATCATAATGCTTTTGCATTCTTGCATAAATTGATTAATTTCATCATGTAATTGCATATATTTTCCTTGTAGGTTAGAATGGATAAGATTGAGGACTGTATGAAAGTAAAAGAAGAGTTTATCACTCTTCTTCATCAGTATTTTTGCGTACAACTTTAATGCGTTCTATACTATTTCTATCCATCTTTTTGACTTCATAGTAGCAGAATTCATCTTCTATTCTATCTCCAACTACAGGTAAGCGTCCTAAGAGATTGAAAACATATCCACCTATAGTGACTTGTTCTAGCTCTTCATTAAAGCGTATATCAAGCATTTCTTCTACTTCGCTAATTTCATATCTTCCTTGAAATTCATAAATGTTTTCTGCAAGTTTTTTAAAATGTGGACTAGAATCATCATGCTCATCGTTAATATCTCCAACGATTTCTTCCATAATATCTTCCATGGTTAAAAGTCCAGCTGTGCCACCATATTCATCCACTACTAACGCTGTGTGCACTTGTTCTTTGTTCATCATGAAAAGGACTTTAGATATGCTGATATTTTCTGGCACCAAGATCATTTTGATTAAAAAATCATCTAAATTTTTCTTATCTTTGCTAAGTTCGTTTTGCATGATATCTCTAATGTGTACCATACCTAAAATGATATCTTTAGAACCATCTATATATGGAAAGCGTGTGTGTTTGTACTGACAAACTATTTGCATATTTTCCTCATAGCTTTTTTGTTTGTTAAGACATATCATATCTTTTCTAGGTGTCATGATTTCTTTTGCTACTGTATCTGAAAAATCAACAGCATTACGTATGATTTCAGTTTCAAATTCATCCAAAACTCCACCTTTTTGGCTTTCACTTGCAATAAATTTAATTTCTTCTTCAGAGTGGCTTAATTCATGTTCTTTAGCAGGTTTAATACCTATAACTTTTAAAGAAACTGCAGCTAAAAAGTCAAATGTTTTAATGAAAGGTAAGAAAAGTAACCAAAACAAATGTAATGGTCTTGCAACCCATAAAACAGCTTTATCTGCAATAGTGATAGCAACGCTCTTTGGAACTAATTCACCTAATACAACATGCAATAATGTGATAATAGCAAAAGCGATAACAAATGCTATAGTATGAATTAATGCTGGAGCTAAGCCTAAATTTGCCAAAGGAACTTCAAGAATTTTAGCAATAGCAGGTTCACCTATCCAACCAAGAGCAAGAGAGCTTAGCGTAATACCAAGTTGGCAGGCGCTTAAATAAGTATCTAGTTTTGAAGTGACTTCTAAAGCTTTTTTTGCATTACGTTTTTTTTCTTTTACCATTTCTTCGAGTTTTGATCTACGTACTTTAACAATAGCAAATTCAGATAAAACAAAAAATCCATTTAAAAGCACTAAAGCTAATGCAACAAGAATCATAAAAGTAGAATAGCCTACATCAATTGAGGCAACAGCGGGTAATGTTTGATTTAAGTCTAAAGATTGACTGGGGTCCAAAAAAACTCCTTTAATAAAATTTTTGCAAAATTATATCAAATCAAAACTATAAAATTAGCTTAAAATAAACGACATATTTTAAATTAATTTATGTTTTCTATATTCAATATTTTTTTCAAATTCATCTAAACGTTTATAAATGCTACGCAATTGTGTGATAGTTGTCCAATTGGTGATAAAAATACTAAATGATGATCTAACTTGATCAAAAGCATTGCCAACTTGTATGATAATTCCAAGTTGTATAAGTCCTAAAAACAAGCTTGGAGCCATGATTAAAAAAGGCACTATAACCATGATTTGCTCAAATAAATAAAGCCATATATTAAAATACCCATAATGCAAAAATAATCTTTTATAATTGATTTTAAGTCCAGTAAATAAACTTAAAATACTTTCATCGCTCGCATAATTTTTTCTATCATCTTCAGCAAAAACAAGTTCTTTTCTAAAAGCAGCTTCAGCTTTTTGATTATTATATTCAAGACCAGGTAATTTAATGCCAACAAACCATGATATAACAAGACCTCCCAAAGAAACCAAAAATGCAATCCATACTAAGGATCCATTAATGTCTTTTAAGATAGGTAAATTAACATGCACACTTAACATCCACAAAATCGGAACAAAAGCAATTAAAGTCATAATTGCCTTAACAAAAGCCAATCCTAAGCTTTCTATGATTTTTGAAAAATTATAAATATCTTCTTGAATTCTTTGTGAACTACCTTCTATGTTGTCATCTTTTTTTTGCCAAAATTTAATATAATCAAAAGTCATAGCTTCACGCCATTTAAAGGCATAAATACTTCCAAAATATTGTGTGATAGTAGCGATTAATACATAAGGCAATGCTAGATATAAAAATTGCTTAATAAAATGATAAAAGTCATCTATACTATGATTTTTTGCATCTTGTAAAACATCATAAAATTCTTTATACCATTCATTTATTGCAACATTAATGGAAGTTTGAGCAAGTAAAGAAGCTAGTAAAAAAAACAAACCCAAATAAGCCCACAATGCCCATTTTTTTGAATAAAAAAAAGATTTAAACATTTAAATTTCTTTTAACATTTTTTCATAGTGTTTTATTGTATGTTTTTTTGCTTTAAAAATCACACTAAAAATCACAATAAAACAGCTTGCAACTAAAAATCCAGGAATGATTTCATAAATTGCTATAAAATTTGAACCAAAATGTTTATAAAATATAACAGTTAAAGCTCCGCTAACCATTCCAGCTATTGCACCTTCTTTGCTCATATTTTTATAAAATAAAGAAAATAAAATAACACTTCCAAAGCTTGCACCAAAACCAGCCCAAGCGTAAGAAACTATACTTAAAATTTGACTTTGAGTATCAAGTGAAAGCATAAAAGCTATGCAAGCAACAGCTAAAACACCTAGACGTGATAATAAAGTAATATTTTTATCATTTGTTTTTCTTTTTAAGATTTGTGTATAAAAATCTTGCACCAAGCTAGAAGCGCATACTAGTAGTTGAGAACTTGCAGTACTCATTATAGCTGCTAAAATTGCACTGAGTAAAATTCCTGCCACCCAAGGATTAAAAAGCACTTGAGACATTACAATAAATATTCTTTCAGGATCATTTAAAGTAAGATTAAATTTGGCTATATAAGCAATACCTAAAAATCCTATCATAGCAGCACCAAATAAAGAAATTACCATCCAAGTTATACCTATAAAAGTTGCAGTAGGAATTTCTTTTACATTTTTTATAGAAATAAAGCGGATTAAAATGTGAGGTTGACCAAAATAACCAAGCCCCCATGCTAGGGTTGATACTACGACTAGCCAACCACCACCATCTAAACCAAAGGCTTGGGGTTTTACATCATTTATAGTAGAAAAAGCTTCGCCAAAGCCATCAAGTTCAAAAATCATCACAAAAGGAATGATGATTAATGAGCTCATCATTAAAAGTCCTTGTATCATATCAGTCCAGCATACAGCTTTATAACCACCTAAAAAAGTATATAAAACAATAACTAAAAATCCAATACTCAAGGCAAAAATATAAGGCAAATTAAATACACTTTCAAAAAGTTTAGCACCACTTACTAATCCAGCGCTAATGTAAATAGTAAAAAATACCAAAATAACTACCGCACAAATGCTTCTTAAAATATGCTTATCATCATGAAAGCGACTTTCGAAAAAATCAGGAATTGTAATACATTCTTTGGCTATTTGAGAAAAAATCTTTAATCTTTTAGCAACAAAAGTCCAGTTCAAAAACATACCAAAGCTTAAACCTATGGCTATATAAATTTGTCCCAAACCAGCTGCATATAAAGCACCAGGAAAAGCCATTAAAAGCCAACTACTCATATCAGAAGCACCTGCACTTAAGGCAGATATTACAGGCCCCATGGAGGCATTACCAACAAAATAATCTTTACTGTTTTGATTTTTTTTGTAAAAATACAAACCTATAAAAAGCATTAAAAATGCATAGGTAATAAAAGTAATAACAATAGGATAAGAAAGTTCCACACTTTGTAAATTCATAAGTGTCCTTAAAAAATTTAAAAAACTATCATTTTACTTGTTTTGGTTTAAAAAAACATTATAAAAATTATTTTTTATTTTTTATTTCAATGCTTTATAAAGTTTTTTTGTTACAATTTTCTAAAAAATTTAAGGAAAATAAATGAAAAATCTTTTGATTATAGGTGCAGGTGGTGTAAGTCGCGTTGCAACTGTAAAATGTGCAATGAATAGTGATGTTTTTAGTAAAATAACTCTAGCAAGTAGAACTAAAAGTAAATGTGATGAAATAGCAGCTTTTATAAAAGAGCGTTTAGGTATAGAAATTCAAACTGAGCAAGTAGATGCAGATGACACATCTGCTGTTGTAGAACTTATCAAAAAAACAGGAGCTGAAATTTTATTAAATGTGGCTTTGCCTTATCAAGATCTTGCTTTAATGGATGCGTGTATTCAAACTAATATTCACTATGTAGATACTGCAAATTATGAACATCCTGATTTAGCTAAATTTGAATATAAAGAACAATGGTTAAGAAATGATAAGTTTAAACAAGCAGGAATTTTAGGACTTTTAGGAAGCGGTTTTGATCCAGGTGTTACTAATGTATTTTGTGCTTATGCGCAACAAAATTTATTTGATGAAATTCATTATATTGATATACTAGATTGTAATGCAGGTGATCATGGATATGCCTTTGCAACTAATTTTAACCCTGAGATAAATTTAAGAGAAGTATCTGCTAAGGGTCGTTATTGGGAAAATGGAAAATGGATAGAAACTGAACCTATGGAAATAAAAATGGAGTGGGATTATCCTGAAGTAGGAGTAAAGGATAGTTATTTGCTTTATCATGAAGAGCTTGAAAGTTTAGTAAAAAATATCAAAGGTCTAAAAAGAATAAGATTTTTTATGACTTTTGGACAAAGTTATTTAACTCATATGAAATGTCTTGAAAATGTTGGTATGCTAGGTATTAAACCTGTTATGCATCAAGGTAGAGAGATAATACCAATAGAATTTTTAAAAACTTTACTTCCTGATCCTGCTAGTTTGGGCCCTCGTACTAAAGGTTACACTAATATAGGTTGTGTAATCCGTGGTGTAAAAGATGGAAAAGATAGACAAGTTTATATTTACAATGTTTGTAATCACGAAGAATGCTTTAAAGAAACTGGAGCGCAAGCTGTGAGTTATACTACCGGAATTCCTGCAATGATAGGAACAAAGTTAATTGCTAAAGGAATTTGGCAAGGAAAAGGCGTGTTTAACATGGAAGAATTTGATGCTAAACCTTTTATGGATGAGTTAAATACTCAAGGACTTCCTTGGAAAATTATGGAAATGGAGCCAAATTTAGGAAAGTAATCTCAAGTCTTTTTTGACTTGAGAAAGTTTTAATAATGACACAATTATTATTAAGTATAGATTGGACACCTTTTTTAGTTTCCATAAAGCTTTCTATTATTACTTGTATAATTTTGTTTTGTTTTTGCATACCTCTTGCTTGGGTTTTTACTTTTAAGCAATTTAGAGCAAAAAAAATTCTAGAAACCATAATAACCTTACCTTTGGTTTTACCACCATCTGTTGTTGGTTTTTACTTGTTGATTTTGTTTTCAAAATACTCTTTTTTGGGTAATTTTTTAGAAAAACACTTTAATATCACTTTAGCTTTTACCTTTGAAGGTTTGGTGATAGCAAGTTGTATTTATTCTTTACCTTTTATGTTTAATCCTTTATATAATGCAATGTCTATGATTTCTAAAAATATTATAGAGGCTAGTTTTTCTTTGGGAAAAAATTCTTTCATCACACTTTTTAAAGTAATCTTACCTAGTATTAAACCAGCTATATTAAGTGCTTTGGTGATAAGTTTTGCACATACTATGGGTGAGTTTGGTATAGTATTAATGATAGGCGGTTCTTTAAGTGGAGAAACAAAAGTAGCTAGTATTGCTATATATGAAAGTATGGAAAATTTAGATTTTACCACAGCCCATATTTATAGTCTCATACTTTTAATTTTTAGTTTTATTGTTTTACTAAGTGTGAATCTTCTTAATAAACAAAAAAGATAATATACTTATATTATCTTAAAACATAATCCATTTATTGTTTTCAAGTATTTTTAGTATAAATTTATCTAAATCAAGGTTGGATTCGAACCAACGGCCCCCTCCTTAAAAGGGAGATGCTCTACCGGTTTTTTCATATTTTATAAAACTCATATTCTATCATTTCCCACTATTTTTCTAAAAATTCTATCACATATTATCAACCAATATCCACAGTCCTTTTTTTATTATCCTCTCTC
>NZ_JANQCY010000018.1:0-18691 GCF_024723595.1 Campylobacter sp. LMG 7929
TTGAGATAATTTTTAAGTTCAAGTAATTGAGGGTGTGCTGGCATAGCAGTGATTCTTGCTGCTAAATTACCACCTTCAACCTCTCTAACGGTTTCTACTGATTGTTCTACTGCTTTAGCATCTTGTTCTAATGCATTTTTAGTTTTGGTGATGTTTTCATTAATAGCTTTTGCTATTACTTCAAATTCATCGTTGCTCTTAACATCTATCATAGCAGAATCTTTAGTTTTATGATTGATGAAATCAAAGAAAGAACTAAGACCATTTTGTATAGCTTGTAAAGGTGATAGATAATAAGAGATGATAAAATAAAGTAAAACAATACTTGCAATACTTGTAAAAATAACAATAATAGTTTGAATGTAAGCTATTTTTAGTGCAGGTGTTTCTATTACTTCTACATCTTCACCAGCACAAGTTGTATAACCATCAATTTTTACACAAATACCAAATCTATCACCACCATTTTGAGTGGTATAATTAAAAATATTATAATCTCCAGCATTTTCATAAGCTTTAGCTACTGTAACTATATCTGGATTTTGCTCTCCACCAACTAATGATTTATCAGTTGATGCAAATACAGTATAAGCATGATCAAATACAAAAGTTCTTCCTGGTAATTCGTTAAATTTTTCTTGTAAGTCTTTAACTAAAACATCAATTGCTAATACCCCTATAAATTTACCATCTTTAATTAAAGGCATAGCATAGGTAAAACATGGCAATCCTGTTGTTGCATCAATATAAGCTGCTGTGATATATAAACCATTTTTCTTTCTAGCTTCTATATAAAATTCTCTTGTGGTAGCATCATAATTGTCAGCTTTTCCATAAATTCCATAGTCTAAGCCTTTACTATCGCTATCTGGATCGCTTACTATTAATTCTCCATTTGATTGAGCTATATAGACAGCCAAATAGCTGTTTATATCTCTAACGGTTTTAAGTAAATCGCCTGTGTTTTCCATAAGCTTTTCTTGGGTATTAAGTTCGTTATATGGAAGTCTTAAAATAGCTTGAGAAAGTTGCTCTAAAGAATGAGTATGGAGACTTTTAAAATCTCTCATTGATTTTTCTGCAACTTTTACATAGTTAGTTTCAGCCTTAACCACCTCATGATTTAAAGCTTTTTTTGTAAAAATAAAGCTAATAATTCCAAGTACTATCAAACAGATGATAGCTATAACATTAGCAATTAATGAAATTTTTAATTTAATACTTTTCATTAAATAATCTCCTTTTTTTATTTGCAATGTTGAAATTTGGTTTTATTATAACATTAAAATCAAAAATGTACAAATATTATCTAAATGATAAATTTTTATATTAATGTTTTTAAGAGTTTAGAGCATGCCTGTGAGAGTATAATATAAGTCTCATTAAAATCTCCGCTATACCAAGGATCAGGAACTTCATCATATCCTAATTCTAAAGCATAAGAAGTGATTTTGTGAATTTTGTGTTTAAAATTTGGAAAATTTTTAACTACATCATTATAATTAGAATTATCCATAACGATAATAAGATCATTTTCTTCACACATTTTTAAGCTTAACTTTTGACTGCAAAATGGCTTGGAGTTGATATTTTTACTATTTAACATGGCTTTGGTTTTATAGTGCATATCCTCTCCATCATGATAACCTGAAGTGCCTGCGCTAGAAACAATAAATTTATCGTTTAAATTTGCTTTTATTAAAAGATCTTTCATAATAAATTCAGCCATAGGGGAACGACAAATATTCCCTAAGCAAACAAAAATAATTTTAGTCATTTTTTCCTCAAAAATTGTGTAGTTTTTTCAAAATTATAGCAGTATTTCAAAATATTTTTTAAAATTAATTAAAACTAAGATATAATTTTTCATTAATGGGGAGCTTTTGCTGAGAGGAAGTTAGACTTCGACCCTTGAGAAGTTTGGTAATGCGAACTTTGAATTCTTGCAAAAACTTTCCTTTTTTATAAAAAAGGATAAAAATGATACAAGCAAAAACAAAAACTAAAATTCCTATCTTAACTATAGCAGGAAGTGATTGTAGCGGTGGAGCTGGCATACAAGCTGATTTAAAAACTTTCAGCGCTCATGATTTATTTGGTATGAGTGTAGTTTTAAGCGTTGTGGCTGAAAATACTGCAAGGGTGATTTCTTGTTTTGATATACCCACCAAGATAATAGATGAGCAAATGCTAGCAGTTTATGAAGACATAGAGCCAGCTGCTGTGAAAATTGGAATGCTAGGTTCAAAAGAAATTATAACTTGTGTAAAAGAAAATTTATTACGCTTTAAAGCCAAAAATGTAGTGATTGATCCTGTGATGTTTGCAAAAAATGGCTATGCTTTAATGCCTTTGGAAAATTGTCAGTTTTTTAAAGATGAAATTTTATCTTTAGCTGATGTACTTACGCCAAATATACCTGAGGCTGAATTTTTATGTGATTTTAAAATACTTAATGAAGAGGATATGAAAAAAGCTGCTATAAAGCTTTTCAAAGAAGGTGCAAAAAGTGTTTTGATTAAAGGTGGGCATAGTAAAGATAATACTAATGATGTTTTTTATGACGGAAAGAAATTTAGTATTTTTAAAGCAGAAAAAATCAACACAAAAAACACACATGGTACAGGTTGTACATTGAGTTCAGCTATAGCTAGTAATCTTGCCTTAGGTAAAGAGAAGCATGAAGCTATAAAGCTTGCTAAAGATTATGTATATGGGGCTATATTAAATTCCTTAGCACTTGGAAAAGGTTGTGGTCCAACAAATCATTTTTATCAATTTGATAAGGAATAAAAAATGATTAAAATAGTAAGAGAAAAAAATCCTTTGATTCATCATATTACTAATTATGTTACAGCTAATGATTGTGCGAATGTAACTATAGCAATGGGAGCAAGTGCTGCTATGGCTGATTTTTATGAAGAACAAACTGATTTTGCTAAAATAAGCTCAGCCTTAGTATTAAATACAGGCACTATTAATCAGCTTGTAGCAAATTCTATGCTAAAAGCAACCAAAGAATATGCTTTATTAAATAAACCTATAGTTTTTGATCCTGTTGCTTTGGGTGTGAGTAAGGCAAGAGATGGGATTAATTTTGAATTGCTTAATCTAAAAGGTATTAGTATTGTTAAAGCAAATGCGTCTGAAATGGCTAGTGTTATAGGTTTAGATGGTAAAGCAAGAGGGGTTGATAGTACTTTTGTAATTAATGATGAGTTTTTAGAAAAAGCTAGAGAATACTCATATAAAACTAAGCGTGTTTTAGCTATAACTGGAAAAATTGATTATATTATAAATCAAGAGCGCATTGCAAAAGTTTATAATGGCTCTATCATGGCTACTAAAATAACTGGAGCAGGTTGTATGTGTGCTTCTTTGTGTGGGGTTTTTGCAGGAGCATTAGAAGATAAATTTCAGGCTAGTTTATATGCTTTATTGAGTTTTGGCATAGCTAGTGAAATCGCTCAAGATCTTTCTAGTGGAAGTGGTAGTTTTAGAGTGAATTTAATCGATGCTTTAAGTAATTTAAATGATGAAGAAATTAAAAAAAGAGCTAAATATGAAATCATTTAAAATTTATCTTGTTGCAAGCAAGGGTGAAAAAAGCGAAAGCGAGTTTTTAAATATTTTAGAAGCTTCTTTGAAAGCCAAGATTGATATTTTACAACTTAGGGAAAAAAATCTTAGCACTTTAGAATTTTATAATCTTGCTTTAAAAGTTAAAGCTTTGTGTGAAAAATATAATACGCCTTTTGTGATAAATGATAGAATCGATATAGCCATGGCTGTGAATGCAAATGGAGTGCATATAGGACAAAAGGATATGCCTTTAAAAAAAGCAAGAGAACTTTTAGGCGAAGATAAAATCATAGGACTTACGATCAATCATAAAAGCGAGCTTGCTAATATTCAAAGCGCTACTTATCTTGGAGTAGGGGCTGTTTTTGCTACGCCTAGTAAGCAAGATTGTGTTGTACTTGGTATAGATGGATTAAAAGAAATTACTAGTTTAAGTTCTTTACCTATTGTAGCTATAGGTGGGATAGATGAGGCTAATTTAAATTTACTTAAAGATTGTAATATACAAGGTGTAGCTGTTGTTAGAGCGATAATGCAAGCAAATGATCCTTATATGGCAACTTTAAATTTAAGATCAAATTTTGATAAAACTTTTATAGGAAAATAATGATTTATTTTATAGGGGATAAAGAATTTGATGGCGTTAAGACTATAAGATTAAATGAAATCAAATTTCTTGATTTTGAAGTGAATTTAAAAGAATTTGATTGTTTGATCATTAGCTCTAAGAATGCACTCAAAGCATTAATGTCAAGTAAAAGTAAAATTAATTTTGATATTAAACTTTATGCTGTGGGGCAAAAAAGTGCTGATTTTGCAAAAGAACTTGGTTTTAAAAATATCAAATATCCTAGTAAAGCTTATGGTAAAAATTTAGCTAGCGAGTTTTTATCTGAGTTTAAAAATAAAAAATGTCTTTATTTAAGAGCTAAGAAAATTAGCTCAGGCCTTGATGAGGTTTTATTAAATGAAAATATCTCTTTAAAACAATTAATTGTTTATGAAAATGTAGCCATAGAGCCCAAAAAAGATGAGTTAAAAATACAACATCCTAGTGTTTTTATCTTTAGCGCTCCTTCAAGCATAGAGCAATTTTTGAAATTTTTTGCATTAAAAAACGAAGATAAAGTTGTAGTTATAGGTCAAAGTACAGCTTTAAAACTTCATAATTTTAAAAATTTGTATATATGCAAAGAGCAAGATCTAAACTCTTGTTTAAAATTAGCTAAGAGTTTAGATCTTTAAAAGTTTTATATAGTAAATAAGAAGCAATAAACACCATAAGAACCTCGCTTGCAAAAGAAGCAAGCCAAACTCCATTTAAGCTAAGATAATATGATAATACCTGTATAAAGATAAAAGGTAATACTAAACTTTGTATGATGGATATGGCTAAAGAAAGCATGGGTTTATCTAAAGCGGTAAAAAAAGATGCGCAAAGTTTTCCAAGCCAGCTTAATAAAAAAGAAAAAGAAAACAATATAAGTGCATTTTGTGCTAGATTTGCAAAACTAATATCATTATTTTTATTAAAGAGAGAAACTATAATTTCGTTGAAAAAAAATGCAAGTAAAAACACAGATATTCCAAATACACCAGATGCTATAAACATTCTTTTAAAAATAGCTTGAATTCTTAATATGTTTTTATATCCATAGTTGTAACTTATAGCAGGTTGCATGGCTTCACACATTGATAAAATTAAACCAAAAGCAAAGGTGCTTAAATAAAGTATAATAGAAAATGCCGCTAGTGCTTGATTCCCAGCTATTTTTAATAATATAGCATTAGCTAGTATGGTAAAAATAGAACTTGATATGTTTGAAAAAAATTCAGAAGATCCGTTATAAATAATATTTTTAAGTATTTTTAAATGAATTATGGGTTTTTTGAATTTTAAAATTAAGTCTTTAAAAATAAAAGGTATAAAGCCTAAAGTAGTTCCTAAAAACATACCTATACAAGTTGCTAAAGCAGCTGAGAATAAACTCCATTCAAAAATAACTATAAAAAGCCAATCCAAAATGATATTACTTAGAGCTACTGTGATATTAACCACCATGCTATAAAATGTTTTACCGCATATTCTTAAATAACTATCCATAGCAAAAGCTAACATGGTAAAAGGTGCAAAAAGAGCAAAAATTTGCATATATTCAGTGGATAAATTTTGTATGTTTTCATCAGCACCCATAAAAGCACTTAAAGGTTTTGCTAAGAAAAATCCTAATATTCCCATTAAGCAAGAAATTGCAAAAATAAGAACTATACAAAAAGAAAAAATAGCTCTTGCTTTTTCGATTTTTCCTTTACCTAGATTAATTGCTATTTGCACTGATGAACCTATGGCTATCATATCAGCCAAAGCAAAACTTATCATAATAAAGGGCATTACTAAATTCATGGCAGCTAATGAGTCTGTACCAAGGTATTTACCAACAAAAATTCCATCAATAATAATATAAAGATATATAAATGCAACACTTGCCATGTTAGGCAGGGCACATTTGCAAAACAATATAGTAGCATTTGTATTAGTGTAAAAATTGTGTAATGGCATAGTTTTCCTTATTAGCGTTTATTTTTGCGTTCTGTTTGATAATTTACGAATAAAATAAAGCTAATAGAGAGATTCTATGCCTTCTATGATATCTTTAAAATACGGATCAACAATGATTATAAAAAAATCTCTAAAAAGCATTTATATCACCTAAATTTTAAAAATACAATAAATAAAAGAAATTATATTATAGTAGTGGTTATAAATTTCTTAATATAAAATTTAATAATTTTTATCCGATTTTTATAAACCCACAAAAAAAGGAGCAAGGATGCAAATAAATTCGTATTCACGTGTGGCAGTGGAGTCACAGATTAGCAATAGGAAGGCTGATTCGAATACTAAGCTTGAAGATGCCAATACTAAAAGCGCTAATAGCACAAAAGATATTGATGAGGATAAGCTTAGTAAGCTTGCTAGTATAGGCGGAAAAGGCATAACAGAACTTTATGCTATGAGTTTTATGCAACAAGCATTTAGTATGAGTTCATCTAATGGTCTATCTCAAGCTGGGATTTTTCAAGGAGCTCAGTCTAAGGATTCTTTAACGGCTATTTTATCAAATGTAGATTTTAAAGCTATAGGATATGAAGGTAAAGATATACTTAGTTTAAATGCTGATGAGGCAAAAGAGCTTATTGGGGAAGATGGGTATTTTGGTGTAGCAAAAACATCTCAAAGATTGGCTGATTTTGTTATTAATGGGGCTGGTGATGATATGGAAAAACTTCAAAAAGGTTTAGAAGGTCTAAAAGCAGGATTTGCGCAAGCGGAAAAAATGTGGGGTGGCAAACTTCCTGATATCAGCTATGAGACAATTGATAAAGCTATTGAAAAAGTAACTCAAAAAATCAATGAATTGGGTGGAAATTCTTTAGATATCAATGTATAAATTTATATCCCTAGTTTTAAACTAGGGATTTAGTCTATTTTTAAAACGCTTAAAAATGCTTCTTGAGGTAAATGTACTTTGCCAATAGCTTTCATTCTTTTTTTACCTTCTTTTTGTTTTTCAAGAAGCTTTCTTTTTCTAGTAATATCCCCGCCATAGCATTTTGCAGTTACATTTTTACCCATAGATTTTACATTTTCTCTTGCGATGATTTTATTTCCAATGCTTGCTTGGATAGCAACTTCAAAAAGCTGTCTTGGGACGATTTCTTTCATCGCTTTTACCAGCTCCCTGCCTTTACTTAGTGCCTTTTCATTTGGCACTATGATGCTTAGTGCATCGACATTTTCACCAGCTACTTTAATATCAAGCTTTACAAGATCACCCACTCTAAATTCAATAGGTTCATAATCAAAACTAGCATAACCTTTAGTGAGTGATTTGAGTTTATCATAAAAGTCCATAACGATTTCATTTAAAGGTATATCATACTCAAGTAAAACACGCTCAGGGGTGATATAATCCATCTTAACTTGCATACCACGTTTGCGATTTAAAAGAGTGATTAAATTTCCTAAATATTCACTTGGGGTTATGATAGTTGCTTTTACATAAGGTTCTTTTATGTGATCGATTTTATTTACTGGAGGCAGCTCGCTTGGGTTTTGAATTTTTAAAACTTCTCCATCAGTTTGATAAATTTCATAAGTAACAGTTGGAGCAGTAGCAATCAAATCAAGGTTAAACTCACGCTCAAGTCTTTCTTTAATAACCTCCATATGTAAAAGACCTAAAAAACCAACTCTAAAACCAAACCCTAAAGCTAGCGATGTCTCAGGTTCATAGGTAATAGAACTATCATTGAGTTTTAATTTATCTAAAGCATCTCTTAAATCTTCAAATTTATCCGTTTCTATAGGGTATAATCCTGCAAAAACAAAAGCTTTGGCTTTTTCAAAACCACCAATGGCTTCTTTTGCCTTATTTTTGGTTAGTGTTATGGTATCGCCCACTTGAACATCAGCAACATTTTTAAGTCCAAGCACGATAACACCTACTTCACCTGATTCTAATTTTTTGGTTTTTATAGGGTTTAATGGATGGGGGTAAAAAAGATCTTGTACAAGATGTTTTTTATCTGTACTCATAACTAAAACTTCATCATTTTTAGCTATATTTCCCTCATAAATTCTAACTAAAGCTAAAGCTCCAAGATAATTATCAAACCAAGAATCATAAATTAAAGCTTTAGTAGGTGCTTCATCATCGGTTTTTGGCGCAGGAATTTTTGTGATGATGGTTTCTATGAGTTCTTTTATACCTACACCTGTTTTTGCGCTAACACAAATTGCATTAGAGCAATCAATGCCTATAATATGTTCTATTTCGTGCTTAACTTTTTCTATATCAGCTGAAGGAAGATCTATTTTATTTATCACTGGTATGATTTCAAGATCGTTTTCTAAGGCTATATAAACATTGGCTATAGTTTGAGCTTCTACTCCTTGTGAAGCATCAACAACAAGCAAAGCTCCCTCGCAACTTGCCAAAGAGCGACTTACTTCATAGGAAAAATCAACATGACCTGGAGTATCTATTAAATTTAATACATATTCTTCGTTATTAAGTTTATAATTTAAACGCACAGATTGAGCTTTTATAGTTATACCACGCTCTTTTTCTATATCCATAGTATCCATTACTTGGGCACTCATTTGTCTATCGCTAATTGCACCACACTCGCTGATAATTCTATCGGCTAATGTACTTTTTCCATGATCAATATGAGCTATAATAGAGAAATTTCTAATATTTTTCATCAAAAAACCTTAAGATTGTCTCATTTTTCTTTTTGCTAAACCTATTTGCTCATAAGCATCTATTTCGTTTTTTAAAGTTTTATATCTTTTTTTTAATTCATTATTTAAAAACGAAATATTCTTAGGAGTGGCATTGGCATTTGCTGAAATAGCACTAATAAAATCAAGTTTTCTTTTAGTGGCGCTATCTTTTGGATTAGATCCTAATTTTTGTGAATTTAAAAACTGCAAAATCAAAGCTTGAATTTCTTGAGAATTTTTTGCATCATTAGCTTTAGATATAAAATCTTCAATGTTAATTATTTTTGGAGTTTTAGTGATATTTGATTTATTGGTGTTTTTATCTTTGTGTGTAAAAAATAAAACTAAAAGAATTCCAAGTATAATAACAATAACTAAAGCAATAATCAAAAATACAAAAAGAGAATTATTCATTTAAAACTTTCCTATAATTTTTTTGCATAAGATTTTTTGAAATAACTTGCTATGCTTAATGCCACCATAAATAAAAAGCCCCAATACACATAATCAGGAATTTTTACTGAATCTCCTGCTGCGTAAGAGTGCATACCAGTTAAAAAGTAATTTACTCCAAAATAAGTCATAATAATCACCCAGTATGCAAACATAGAGCAAACTGCAAAAGTGTATTGATTTGCCCATTTTGGTACCATTCTAATGTGTAAAATAGCCGCATAAACTAAAATACTAATTAAAGCCCAAGTTTCCTTAGAATCCCAACTCCAATATCTTCCCCAGCTTTCATTTGCCCATATAGCACCTAAGAAATTTCCAACTGTAAGTAAGCAAAGTCCTAAGATCATAGCCATTTCGTTGATTCTTGTTGCTTCTGTAATATTTCTTAAAATATTTTCATTATGCTTACCATTGATTTTTAGCATGCATAGTAAAACAAGTACAAATATACCTAATAATGCACATAGTCCTAAAAATCCATAGCTAGCAGTAATAACTGAAACATGTATAGTTAGCCAGTATGATTGCAACACAGGAACTAAGTTGGTAATTTGTGGATCCATTTGGCTAAGATGAGCTACACCTAAAGTAACCCCTGCTAAAATAGAAGTTAAAGAAAGTGCAATAGGGCTTTTTCTGGAAAAGAAAATTCCAGATAATGATAAAGCCCAAGCTATATAAACCATACTCTCATAAGCATTGCTCCATGGTGCGCGACCTGCTATATACCAACGCAAAGCCAAACCTAAAGTATGGATGAAAAATGCCACGATATTAAATACATAAACACATTTAAAAATAAAATCAATGCGTATTTTTGGCAGTAGCATCTTAATAAAAACTATAATTAAAAGCAAAAATCCAGCACAAAGATAAAGAGGGGTAAGATTTACAAAAATTTGACTTTTATTGAAAAAGATTTCTGTGCTAATTTTTTTAGCACTAGGCATAACTTCATGGCCGTATTTTTCTTGGTAATTTTTGATAACATTTAAGTTTTTAGTTGCTTCATCCCAGTTATTATGTACAATGGAATTACTAACTGCATTAAAATAGTTTTCTAAAATACTTTTAACTTCTGCACCTTCTTCACCTTTTAATCCTATATAAGCTTCACGTGGTGCCACCCATTGATTATTTGTGCTATTTTGTAAAGGAATAAATCTAAAAATATCACCTGAGAAAATTAAATTTACAATATTAACCCTTTCATCAAGCTTGATGATTTCTTTGTCAAAAACACTTCTGCGATTTGGATTTTTTCTATTAGCATTTTCTACATATTTTTGCAGTTTATATGAATCTGTAGTGAAAAAATCTTTAAAACTAGTATAGGCTCTAGGCTCAATTTCTAAAATTTTAGAAATTTCTTCATTAACCAAACGACTTGTTGGCATAAATATAATATCTTTATCATACCATGCACTACCATCAAAAATCATCGATATAATTGTTGCTTCAGCGCTTTGTCCTTGGAAGGTCGTTGTTTTATGTATTTTTTCTAAAACTTCCATGGCTAAAGTATTAAAAGGAACCATTCTACCATCAGGCTTTTGCACTATCAAAGAAGCAAGTTCTTTAGCGTGTGCTTCATCTACTTTGATAGGCTCATTTGCGTAAGTATTTTGGCCTGTAAATAAAACTAATATAAAAGCCAAAATAGCGCTTGTTTTTTTTAGGGTGTCTTGATTGATTAATTTAGCTAAAGTCCTAAATCTTGAATGAGGATTTAAAATATTTAAAAACATTCCTAATGTGAGTAAAAAATATCCAATATATGTAGGAATTTTACCCGGATCTTTATTCACTGAAAGTATGGTACCAAGCTCATCTTGATCATAAGAACTTTGGTAAAATCTATAGCCTTGATAATCTAAAACATTATTCATGAAAATTTTATATTCTAGTTTCTTATCAGCATTGTCAATTTCTACATAACTTGCATAAGACATAGGCGACATCGAGCCAGGATAGCGTTCTAATTCAAAGTCTTTTAGGTACATTTCAAATGGCATTTCTATTCCTTTAGGACCCCATCTTAAAAAGAAAGGTTGACCTGCTACATCAATACGGATAGGCGAGTTGTATTCTACTAGGAAAACTTCTTTGGATTCTCCTTTATAGCTTAATTTTAATTTTAAAGCATTAATAGCATTATCTGAAAGTTGAGTTGGCATATATTTAGTACTTTGAGCAAAGTCTTTGAAATTATTTAATAAAGAATTATTCCAGTATTTTGCCTCGCCAAATAAAGAAATCAAAGCATTGCGTCCTAGTTCTATCCAACAATTTTTAAACCAAGTAAAAAAGCTTTCATCTTGAGCTTGATTGATACCTTCTAAAGTTTTTTTGCCATGCAAGGAAGCAAATTTAACCACTAAATTAATATCATTAAAAGAATATAATCTTAAATCTTTAGCTTGTGCTTTTTGATTTGCTTTTAAAATATTTTCTTTGCCATCGCTCATTGACATGTATTTTAAATCAAAATCAGCACTAAGTTTTAAATCTTTATCGATTTTTATATAAGGACTTGGAACAGAGTCATTTAAAAATGCTATATTAACGCCGTTGATATTTTCAATATCTCCTGCTTGAAAAAGCAATTCTTTAGACTCGTTATTTTGTGAAAGCATTAAGGATAAAAGTGGAGCAGAATTGTTATCATCAATATAAACTTCTTTTGCATCTAAGATCAAATTTTCATATGCAATTCGAGCTTTTTCATCAGGCAAGATTAAATCAAATGAAAAATCATTTACAAAAGGCAGGGTTGCAATATATTCAGATTTTGAAGCACTATATACTTTATCATCTTTTAAGGTTGCTATGTAAATATAACTTTTTGAAGTTTCAATAATATTGTTTTTTTCATTTTCTCTAATGTGTAAATTTCCCTCAAATCCCATATACCTAGTCATCGCTGAGCCTAGTAATATAAATAAAAATGAGATATGAAAGATTAAAAGTGGTATTTTTTTCTTATTAAACATTTTGTATTTAAAAAGAGCTGCTAAAAGATTAATCCCTAGTATGAGTTGTATAAAGCCAAACCAAGAAGAGCCATAGATCATCGCCCAAGCTGTTGGTGTATTATAAGCACTTTCTATGAAAGTAGCTAGGGCGCAAAATAGGGCAAAAATTAAAAACAAAAAAATAGAAATTTTTATATCCCCAAAAGCTAAAAGTTGTTTTTTCATGAATTAAGCTCCAAGGTATTTTTTTTTAATCTCATCATTGCCGATAAGATCTTTTGCAGGTGCATGCATAGCAATTTTGCCATTTTCCAAAACATAAGCATAATCGCTGATTTTTAAAGCTGAAAATGCATTTTGCTCTACTAATAAAATGGTGATTCCTTCTTCTTTTAATTTGACTATAATATCAAAAACTTCTCCAACTATTTTTGGAGCAAGACCTAATGAAGGCTCATCAAGCATTAAAAGTTTTGGCTCACTCATGAGTGCTCTTGAGATAGCTAACATTTGAGCTTCTCCGCCACTTAGAGTTCCTGCAAGGGCATTTTTTTTATCTTTTAATCTTGGGAAAAGTCTATACATTTGATTTTTTAAATGCTCATAATTTTCTGCATTATTAAAAGCACCAATTTTTAAATTTTCCTCTATAGTAAGATTGATAAAAACTCTTCTTCCCTCAGGTACTAAAGCAATGCCTTTTTGAACTAGAGTGTGCGGTAAATGTCTTTGAGTGTCATAACCTAGAAAAGTTACCTCGCCAGTTTTTTTAACACAATTTAGCATAGCATTAAGTGTTGAGGTTTTTCCTGCGCCATTTGAGCCTATTAAGCTAACTATACTTCCTGTTTTTATAGTAAAATCAATACCTTTAACAGCTTCAATCAAACCATAATAAACATGTAAATCTTTAACTACTAGCATTAAAATCTCCCAAATATGCACTAATTACTTCAGGGTTTTGCACCGCATCGTTTGGTTTTCCCTCAAAAATGGTCTTACCATAATCAAGCACCATAACTCTATCACAAAGCTTATTTACAAATTTCATATCATGCTCTATAAGTAAAACACTAATTTTTTTATTATCTCTTATGTCAAAAATTAACTCAGCCAAATCATCACTTTCTGTAGAATTCATACCTGCTGCAGGTTCATCTAATAATAAAAGTTTAGGATTTGTTGCTAAAGCTCTTGCTATTTCGACTTTTCTTTGCTGACCATAGCTTAAACTAGTAGCTTTTTCATCGGCTAAATGAGCAATATTGAGTTGTTCTAAAATTTCATAAGCTGCTTTTTTTGCATTTTTTTCTGCTTTGGAAAATCTTCCAAGATGTAAAAAGGCTTCGAAAATATTATATTTAATACTTTGATCAAAACCAATCAATACATTTTCCAAAACACTCATGCTTGAAAAAAGTCTGATGTTTTGAAAAGTTCTTGCTATACCTAGATGAACTATTTTGTGTGGTTTTAAATGATCAATTTTTTTTCCTAAAAAAAAGACTTCCCCGCTACTTGGCTTATAATTTCCTGTAATAATATTAAATAGCGTAGTTTTTCCTGCGCCATTTGGGCCTATAAGTCCAAAAATTTCACTTTCTTTAATAGTAAATGAGGTATTAGCTATAGCGCTAACTCCACCAAAATTTTTATGAATTTCTTTAAGCTCTAAAATCATTTTTTCTTCCTTTTAGAAAACTTAAACAAAACATCTGTTAATTCTTTATCTCCCATTATTCCTCTTCTTGCAAAAAGCATTACCAAGATCAATACAATGGAAAATACAACCATTCTAAGACCAGGCATAGCAGGGGTTTCATAACCAAAAATATTCATACTTTCATCTAAAAATCTTAAATACTCACTTCCACCTATTACTAAAATAGCCCCAATGATAGCACCAGTAGTTGAACCTAAGCCACCTAAAACAATGATGATTAAAAGTTGGAAGGTAAATAAAAAGTCAAATTGCTCAGGAGAAACTGAAGCTAGTGCACAAGCTAGCAAGCCTCCCCCAACGCCTTCTAAAAATGCTGAAGTACTAAAGGCTAAGGTTTTAATATTAAAGGTGTTTATACCCATTGCTAATGCTGCATCTTCATCATCTCTTACAGCTTTCATAGCTCTACCAAATTTTGAGCTAACAATGTTTAAGATGATAACAACTGAAAATATAGCAATCCCACCACTCCAGTATAAAGTAGTGTGTTTAGGAATGTCGTTTAAGCCTAAAGAGCCATTTGTAACAGAAGCAAAGTTAATCGCCATAAGTTTAATAATGATACCAAAACCTAGTGTTACAATAGCTAAATAATCCCCTCTAACTCTAAATACTGCAAAAGCCAAAACTAAAGATAAAAGCATAGCGCAAAGTCCAGCAGCAAGTAAAGCCACAATAAAACTTGGCGAATGTATCATCAAAATAAAGCTACTTGGATCTTCTAAAGAAAACTGATCGATTTTGCTTTCACTTGTAAGTAATACTAAAGCTGCAACATAAGCTCCTATAGCTACAAAGCCATTTGGTTCTAGTGAAAATTGTCCTGTAACCCCGTTGATAAGATTATAGCTTACTGCTAAGATAACAAAAATAGCAATATTGCTTAAAATTCCTATTTTATAATCATTGAAAAAATAAGGAGATATAAAAAGAAAAGCAAGCGCTATGATAAAAAAACTTAAATGTGTAATTTTTCTTGCAACCATCTTAAAACCTACTTTTTTCAAAATTTATGCCCAAAATTCCAGTTGGTTTAAAAAGCAAAATCAATACTAAAAAGATAAACGCAAAAGCATCTTTAAAACCAGAAAGATCAGGGAAAATAGCAACTACAACAACTTCTGTAAATCCTATAATTAAACCACCTAATACCGCTCCAGCAACCGAACCAATACCACCTAAAACAGCAGCACCAAATGCCTTAAGCCCTATAAGAGTTCCCATGCTAGGTTCAACAGAAGGATAACTAACAGCCCAGAAAATACCACCAATAGCGGCTAAAGCTGAGCCTAGTGCAAATACAATAGCGATAATACGATTTGCATCAATTCCCATTAAATTTACAGTATGAATATCAAAAGCTAAAGCTCTAATAGCAATGCCATATTTGCTTTTATAAAGTATGAATAAAACCACTAATAGTATAAAAAATGTCAAAATAGGCACTAAAATACTATTAATGCTAATGCTGATATTATTAAAATTAATCACTGTTTCAAGATAACTTGGCACAGGAAAATATTTTGGTGTTGAGCCAAATAAGACATTAAATACATTTTGTATTAAAAAGCTTATGCCTATAGCTGTAATAAGTAAAGAAATTCTAGGTGCTTTTCTTAAAGGTTTATAAGCTATCCTATCAATAGCTATACCTAAAGCTGCTGCAAATAACATAGCCAAAGAAAGAGCTCCTAAAAAAGGCACATTCATACTTGTGACACAAAATAAAGCTGAGTATGCTCCTACCATCATGATATCGCCATGTGCAAAATTAATTAATCTTAAAACACCATAGACCATTGTATAGCCTATAGCAATAAGTGCATACATGCTACCTAAGCTAAAACCATTTATAATTTGCTGTAAAATTAAAGAACTATCCATTGAACCTCTTAAAATTTTATTTACGGAAGAATCGTATCTTTATAAATTTGTTTTTGATTTTCTATTGATTTTATAACAATTGAACGCGTAGCATTGCCTGTTTTATCAATGCTAATTACTCCGCTAACACCTTCAAATTTTGAAGTAGCGTGGATATTGTTATTAATGCATTCACTGTTAAAATCATTAACACATTTTTGCATAGCTTCAAAAATCACAAAATACGCATCTGCACCCATAGCTGTGAAATTTGGAACTTCTTTGCTTTGTTTTTCTTTTTCATAAGCTAGTATGAAGTCTTTTGAAAGTTGTGTTGGTGGGTTGTTATAATCAAAGCTATCGGTAAATAAATATCCTTCTGCAGCATCTTGAGCTAAATTAATAAAGGTTTCATCAGCAACTCCATCTGCTGAACCCATAGGGATATTTATACCCATTGCTTTTGCTTGTCTTGCAAATAAAGAAGCTTCGGTATAATATACTGGAAGATAAATAAAATCAGGTTTTAAATTTTTAATTTGTGAAAGAATAGCTTTAAAGTCTTTATCGCCTGCTGTGATTCTAAATTTATCTAAAATTTTTCCACCTTGCTTACTAAATTCTTTTTCAAAGGCTCTAGTTAAACCCAAAGAATAATCCGCGCTTTGATCGCTAATTATCGCAGCTTTAGTATAGTTAAGTTTATTTTTTACATAATTAGCTAAAGATGAGCCTTGGAAGCTATCCATAAAACAAACTCTACTGGCATATAATTTTTTATTTAAAATTTTATCAGCAGTAGCTGCAGGAGCAACCACTGGGATCTTTTTTTCTTCGCCAATTCTTATCACTTGCAAAGTATTAGCTGTTAGCATTTCACCAATTAGCGCATAAGCTTTGTTTTGTGAAACCAATCTTGTGCTAGCATTGGCACTTTCTATTTTATCACCTTTTGTATCTACTACTACTAAATTTACTTTATCTCCATTACTTAGAGTGTTTTTCATGGAATTTGCAATTTTCACTCCATCTAAAGCACTTTGTCCATATGCTGCCGTAGAACCTGTTAGAGGTAAAACCACGCCAATGTTGATTTCTTTTGCTTGTATAATATTGCAAGCTATGACAGATAATATAGCTATACTAATTTTTTTCATAGTTTACCTTTCAAGGATTGATAATAGTTTTATATACTTGTTTTTGATCTTGTATTTCTTTTATAACTACAGAACGACTCGCATTGCCACTAGCATCTATGCTTATAACCCCACCCACACCTTCAAAATTACTGGTTGAGTGAATTTTTTCATTAATGCATTGTGCATTAAGATTATTAGCACATTCATTCATTGCATTTACCATTACATAATAAGCATCAGCTCCCATAGCAGAAAATGCTGGAAGCTCTTTGGTGCCATGATCTTTTTCATAAGCATTGATGAAATTTTTAGACAAAGCTGTTGGAGGATTGTTATAATCAAAACTATCAGTAAATACCACACCATTTACAGCATCTCCACCAAGCTCAATAAATGTTTTATTATTTACCCCATCTCCTGCGCTTAAAAGTTTGTTAAATCCAACCGCTTTTGCTTGTCTTGCTATTAAGGCAGCCTCTGGGTGATAAATTGGCATATAAACAAAGTCTGGATTGATGCTTTTAAGTTGTGAAACAATAGCTTTAAAGTCTTTATCGCCCGAAGAAATGGTTAATTTTTTAAGTACTTTTCCACCATTTTGCTTAAATTCTTTTTCAAAAGCTCTTGCTAGACCCAATGAATATACATTGCTTTGATCAACTATAACAACCACGCTTTTTAAATTTAAATCTTTGTAGGCATAATTAGCAAATTTATCTCCTTGGAAGCTATCCATAAAACAAACTCTACTAGCATAGCCTTTTTTGTCTAAAAGCTTATCGCCTGAGGCAACTGGAGCTATAGCAGGAACTTTTCTTTCTTCGGCTATGGATAAAACTTGCATAGTATTTGGTGTAACAGCTTCGCCTATAAGACCTAAAACTTTATCTTGAGAGATAAGTCTAGTAGTAGCATTTGCTGCCTCTATTTTATCACCTTTAGTATCAATAGCTATAATTTTAATACTATCTCCATTTTTTAAATTTGGATTTAAAGTATTGGCTAGTTTAATGCCCTCATATACATCATTACCATAGGCTGCTAAAGCGCCAGTAAGCGGCAAAACAACCCCTATTTTTACCTCTGCAGCATAAATTGAACTAGCACAAAGTAAGCTAGCTAACAGTAGATTTTTTTTCATGAAAACTCCTTTTTTGTTATTTTAAAAATGTATTGTGTTTAGTTTTTAGTGCTGGTTCTTCTTCTAAAAGATCTTTTTGATTAAGCTCTATAGAAAAATTTTGTCCTTTTAAATAAGCTATGATGTGGTTCATATCACTATCACTTAATTTTTTAGCATACAAACTCATTTGGATATTATCGCTTGATTGATTTTTAAAATATCCATTAGCATAATCTTTCAAAGCACCTTTGATTTCTTCTGGATTTAAGTCTTTAAGAGCTCTTTTGCCATAAGAATTTTTTTCTCCGTTCTCTCCATGGCAAGTATTACATTTATTTTTAAAATATATTTCTTTAGCTTTTTCTAAGTCATAACTAATGTTATCATTAAAAGTATAGGTAAATAAAGATTTTACATTAAAAGCTAATAGTGAATTGGCAAATAAAACACTTACAATAAACAAGCGCAACATAAATATAACCTTTTTTAATATATAAATAAAGGTCGATTATATCTAAAAAAAATAAATAATCTCAC
>NZ_JANQCY010000019.1:0-18415 GCF_024723595.1 Campylobacter sp. LMG 7929
AAAGCATCATTACCATTGTTAATAGCTTGACCTAAAGTATTAGCTTGAGATCTTAAACTATCTGCAATAGCCATCCCAGAAGCATCATCTGCTGCAGAGTTGATTCTAAGACCTGAACTAAGTCTAGATAAAGAATTGTCTAACGCTCTTGAGTTTAAGTTTGCATTAGCTTGAGCATTTAAAGATGCCACGTTAGTATTTATACGAAATCCCATTTTAAATCCTTTTAAATAAATTCAACCGCTTCCATGCAGTTGTTTAAGCTATATCGAAAATAAAGAAAAAAATTTTATACTTTTAATATATTTTTATATTCATGTATAGAATTTTCCATGTTTTTCAAACTTAATGTTGTAAATTCTAAAAATATTTCTAGAAAATCCATGTATCTTAATAAGGCATTTTGAGGATCTTCATACAAGCAAATATTAAAAAGACTTCTATGGTAAAATAATGACTTATATGTAAAACTTTGCAAAATTTTACTTTCATCAATCATTGTATTAAATTTCAAAACAATATCCATAAAATTTTCGTAAAAATGGTTTTGGGTTTTATTTTGTTTCAAAACATTTAAGATTTTTTGGGCATCTTCGTATAAAGTATTTAATTCAAAATAATCTTTTTGCAAAAGCTCTAGTGATTTTAGTAATATTTTTTTCTGCCTATTAAAACTTAAAATATTAGGCAAAGTATAATCTTTTTTAGTATCTTTTAATAATTCCAACACCTCTTTAAAAGGCTTTTCTATAGTATAGTCTATAAAAGTACCTCCTTCAGTTGCATTGTAAAAACTTACTTGGGGATTTGAAAGAAATAAAACCTCTAAACGCTTTCTAAATTCATCCCATGCTATATGAGTTTTAACAAAACCTTGTTTATTATAAGCTAACACTTTTAATTTTTCTCTATTATCTTCTATAGTTTTAATATCACCAAAACTAAAAACATCTGCATCTGCATGTGAAGCTCCATCTTCACTAAAAGCCAAATCTTGCCCTATTATAATCACGTTAGAAAACCCTAAAGATATAGCAAAATTATAAGCAAAATGAGCTACATTTATACCAATATCTAAATAACCAAAATCATTTAAATTAAATTTTTGCTGATAATCTAAATTTTGCAAAATATAAATTTTTTGTTTTTTATCTTTTAAAATTAATATCAATTCTTTATTTATATTTCCACTAAGTATAAAAATAGGTTCTTTGGGATTTAAAGGTAAATCCTCGTAAAAACACTTACATTTTTCACCTATATCCATCGAAAAAACAAAATCAGGATAAACTTCATTCTTAAGCAAAGTTTTGTAAGTAGCATCCAAAGCAAATATCACATAATCATCTTGATATGTTTTTAAAAGTTCTAGTTGTTTATTCAAAGAAGGTCCTGCACATACCACAATAACACTTTTGTTTTTTCCTTTATTTTCATAAATAAACCTTTGAAATGGGATATTTTGTAAAACCAAAGGTATATTGGATAAAAACTGTCTATAAATTTTAGAATCTGTAGCAAAACTAGTATCAACATTTCTAACTGTTCTTTTTATAATTTCTAAACATTTTTGATACACAAAATCAAACATAGGGCTTTGATCATAAAATTCACTATAAGGCAAAAGCTTAAAAAGCCCTAAATATTCAAAACAATCTTTTTGCGAAAAAAGTAAAAAAAGATATTCTTCTAACCTTTTCTCTTCTACATCACAAAGATATATTTTTCCACTTGAAAGTTCTTGGCTTAAATCCATCTTGTTCAAAACATTAGCAAAAAATTCAGCTTTATCAAAAATAAAAATATGTTTATTAATAAGTTTTTTTAAAAAAAGCCCATCTCCTATACCACAAAAAAATATATTAGGTTTTATTAAGTCATCTTTTGAAGGCACAAAGGGTGTTTGGCTTGGAAAGATGTCGATAAAATCTTCTTTTAAAGATAAAATTTTTTCTTGCAAGGGTTTGTTAGTAAATTCTAAAGCTTGTAAGTTTTTTTGCAAAAACATTTTATATCCTATGAAATTAAATTACAGAAAATTATAACATTAATTGCATTTTACTTAAAAACTCATCTAAGCAAAAAATTTAACTTTTTTTTATACACTTTTACTAATTTTAATCCTCACAAGGAAAATAATGAAAAATTTAATCATTGTAGAATCACCTGCTAAAGCTAAAACCATAGGTAATTTTCTAGGTAAAGACTATGAAGTGATAGCCTCTAAAGGACATATTAGAGATCTACCTAAAACTAGCTTTGGTATAAAAATAGAAGATGAAAATTTTAAACCTGAATATAGAATTTCAAATGATCATTCAAGCTTAGTAAAAGAACTCAAAGAAAAGGCTAAAAAAGCAAAGACCATCTACCTTGCAACCGATGAAGACCGCGAAGGTGAAGCCATAGCTTATCATATAGCTAAGGCTATTAATAAAGATGAAAATTCCCTACCACGCATAGTTTTTCATGAAATTACTAAAAGTGCTATAGAAAATGCTTTAAAAAATCCAAGATCTTTAAGTATAAATAGCGTCAATGCTCAACAAACTAGACGCTTACTTGATCGCATAGTAGGCTATAAACTAAGCCCTTTACTCAATCAAAAAATTCAAAAAGGTCTAAGTGCGGGACGTGTTCAAAGTGCGGCTTTAAAAATCATCGTCGATAGAGAAAGAGAGATCAAAGCTTTTGTTCCTTTAAAATACTTTAGTATAGATATGATTTTTGAAAAAGACTTGCAAGCTGAATTAGTCGAATTTCAAAATCAAAAGATAGAAAAACTAAGTCTAACTAATGAAGATAGAGCCAAACTCATCTTTGAAGCTTGCAAAAATGCTAGTTTTAAAATAAAAGATATAGAAAGCAAAGATAGAAAAATAGCTCCACAAGCACCTTTTATGACCTCAACCCTACAACAAAGTGCGAGCAATCGCCTAGGTTTTAACCCTAAAAAAACCATGATGATAGCTCAAAAACTTTATGAGGGTGTAAAAACACATCAAGGCATTATGGGTGTGATCACTTATATGAGAACTGATAGCTTAAATATCGCAAAAGAAGCCTTAGAAGAAGTAAGAAAACTCATTAAAAGTGATTTTGGCAAAGAGTACTTGCCAAGCAAAGCAAATATTTACACCACTAAAAGCAAAGGCGCCCAAGAAGCACATGAGGCTATAAGACCGACCAATCTTAGTTTTACTCCAAAACTTGCAAGTGAGTTTTTAGAAAAAGATGAAGCAAGATTATATACTTTAATATACAATCGCTTCCTAGCTTCACAAATGAATCCTGCTATCTCTCAAACTCAAAACGTCTATGCAAAATCAAATGAAGCAAGTTTTAAAATAAGTGGTAGAAAAATTTTATTTGATGGGCATTATAAAGTATATGGAGATATGGATAAAGATAAAATTCTACCTAATTTAAAGCTAGAAGATACATTAAACATCCAAAATATAGAATTAAGCTCACATTTTACCGAGCCACCTTCAAGATACTCTGAAGCTGGGCTTGTTAAAAAGCTAGAAAATCTTGGCATAGGACGCCCTTCTACTTATGCTCCAACCATCTCTTTACTTAGTGCAAGAGAATATGTGCATATAGATAAAAAGCAAATCATACCTAATGAAATAGCCTTTGTTGTAACAGAAGTTTTAGAACAAAACTTTAGTGATATAGTAGATAGTGATTTTACTTCTAAAATGGAAGATAAACTTGACATCATTGCAGAAGGCAAAATGGACTGGCAAGAAGTTTTAAGAGAGTTTTATTTTCCTTTTATGAGAAAAATTGATGAGGGTAAAAAAAATATAAAAAGTCAAAAAACTTTTACAAAATTAGATGAAACCTGCCCTGATTGTGGTGGTGAGCTTGCTATAAGAAAAGGAAGATATGGGGAATTTATAGCTTGTTTAAATTTTCCAAAATGTAAATACTCAAGAAATTTAAAACAAGAAACACAAAATGAAGAAAAAAGTGAGAAAAAACTCAACACCATAGGCGTACAATGTCCAAGCTGTCAAGAAGGCGAGATCGTGGAGCGTTTTTCTAAGCGTGGTAAATTTTATGGTTGTAGTGCTTATCCAAAATGCAACTATATAAGCAAATACAAACCAAGTGAAGAAAAATGTAGCGAATGTGGCGAAACTTTAATCATAAAAGAGCTTAAAAAAGGCACATTTTTAGAGTGCTTAAAATGCAAAATCAAAAAGGAAATTTAATGCAAATCATGCTTTGTGCTATATCTAATATAGCAAGTGGAGGGTGCGGGGAGGACTGTAAATACTGCACTCAAAGTGCTCATGTGAAAACCAATATCAATAAATACAAAAGAAAAGATATAAATCAAATTGTTTTAGAAGCAAAAATGGCTAAGAAAAATGAGGCTTTAGGTTTTTGTTTAGTCACAGCAGGAGCTGGACTTGATGATGAAAAACTTGAGTATGTGTGCAAAGTAGCTCATGCAGTGCAAAAAGAAGTAGAAGGACTTTTACTCATAGCTTGTAATGGCATAGCAAATTTAGAACAACTCAAAGAATTAAAAAAAGCAGGAATTTTTTCTTATAATCATAATCTAGAAACTTCCAAAGAATTTTTCCCAAATATTTGCTCTACACATACTTGGGAGCAAAGATTTCAAACTAATCTTTATGCTAAAGAAGCAGGTTTAATGCTTTGCTGTGGTGGAATTTATGGTCTTGGAGAAAGCGAGGCTGATAGAAAAAGTTTTAGAGCAAGTTTAAAAGAGCTTGATCCTTTTTCTTCGCCTATTAATTTTTTCATACCAAATGAAAATTTAAAACTCAAACAAGCTTTACTTGATCCTGATGAGGCGTTAAATATCATCAAAGACACTAAAAAAGACTTACCAAATGCACATATCATGGTAGCAGGTGGTAGAGAAGTAGTGCTAAAAGAAAGGCAATATGAAATTTTTAATGCAGGAGCTAGTGCTATAGTAGTGGGTGATTATCTTACAACTAAAGGCGAAGAACCTAGCAAAGACATACAAAAACTAAAACAAATGGGATTTAACTTTGCTAGCTCATGCCATTGATGCTCAAGCTGCTACGGATTTAAAAATTTTATTAGTCGTAGCAGGATGTTTGCTAACTTCACCTTATATTGCTAAATTTTTAAAACTACCACTTTCAGCTACTGAAATCATGCTTGGTTCTTTTATAGGATTTTTGGGTTTCATAGGAGAAAGTGAGAATTTTAAGCTTTTAGCTAATGCGGGATTTTATTATCTTATGTTTATTGCGGGTATGGAGATTAATCTTAAAACCTTTTTAAACACTGAAAGAAGCTTGCTTAACAAAGCTTTTATCTACATTATACTTTTATATGCTTTTAGTATTTTAGCGGTTGAAAGTATAGATATTTCTTATATTTTTGTCATTATTATACCTGTTATGAGTGTGGGTTTGCTCTCAACGCTTTATAGAGATTTTGGCAAAAACTGTGAGTGGCTTAATGTATCTATGGTGGTAGCCACTTTAGCTGAAGTTGTAAGCATAGTTTTACTTACCATAGCTGCAGCATTTTTGGGAAAAGGAGCCGATCTTTTCTCACTCACTCAAAATTTATTATATTTAGTGGGATTTTTAGCACTTTGTATTTTTGGATTTAAATTTTTAGAAGTACTTTTTTGGTGGTATCCACAGCTTAAAACCATACTCATGCCTTGGCAAGATCAAAACGAAAAAGATATAAGATTTTGTATGGCAATTTTCATAGCCATAGTTGCGATTATGATTTATTTTAAACTTGAAGTTGCACTTGGAGCTTTTATAGCAGGTTCATTTATAGCTACTTTTTTTGATCATAAAAAAGATCTAGAGCATAAACTTTCTAGTTTTGGTTATGGCTTTTTAATCCCTATATTTTTCATCTATATAGGCTCAAGTTTTAAACTCCAAATGCTTTTAAACCCTCAAGTTTTACTCATAGCTTTTTCACTAACTGCCTTTATGATAGGACTAAGAATACTTTGTGCTATGACTTTTGTAAAAATACTTGGTTTAAAAAACACCTTTTTATTTGGCCTAAGCCATTCTATGCCACTAACCTTACTCATCGCAGTAGCTACGCTTTCTTATCAAACTAATATTATCACTCAAGATATATACTCAGGGTTAGTGCTTACTGCTTTACTTGAAGCAATTTTAGCCATTAGCTTAATTAAATTTATCAATAATCTTAGTAGAAAATAATTCTACTAAGTATTTATATAAAATTGCTATACTTTTTTTATGAAAAATTTAGACACACTTTTAGAATTAGCCTTAAAAGCAGGCAAGGAAGCCTCAAAAGTATTGCTTGAATATAAAGACAAAAATACCTTGTGGCTTAAAGATGATGATTCCCCAGTAGGTTTAGCTGATATAAAGTCTAATGAAGTTATTAGTGAGATTTTGGCTTCAAGCGATATAGCTATATGCTCTGAAGAAAATATACTCTCTTATGAAGAAAGAAAAAATTTAGCGTATTTTTGGCTCATAGATCCTCTTGATGGTACTAAATCTTATGCTAAAAAAGATAAAGAATATTGTGTTTTAATCGCATTAATCCATAAAAACACCCCTATACTTTCACTCATAGGCGATGTGGAAAATAATGCATTTTATTATGCACATACTCATACTAAAGTTTATAAAAATAATGAAATTTTAAATCTTAACTTAGAGCAGTACGAAAAGGTTAAAAATATAGCCCTTTACTCTAAAAATCATGACAATAATGAAGATTTTTTCATTCAAAATCATCTTGAAGGTATTAAGGTTTCATCTGCTTTGAAATTTGTATATTTACTTGAAGCAAAAGCTGGAATTTACCCACGTTTTGGTGGCCCAAAAGCTTGGGATATAGCTGCAGGAGATTTTTTAGTTAAACAAAATGGTGGAATTTTATATGATTTTAATAAAAAGGCTTTAGATTATAATAGTTCTGATTTTAAACTTCCAAGTTTTATAGCTTTTGCTAAGAATGAATTTAAATTAAAAGGTTTTTAGTGAGATTTTTTTTAGTATTTTTTTGTTTTTTAAGTGCTATTTATGCTAACTCTTTTGCGAATAAAAAAATCATCAAATTACAAAATAACGATGATTTTAATATCATCAATCTTGAACAAAATATAAATTATGACAAACTCTCACACATTAACACCTTAGCTTTGGTGCCAAGCTATGAAAAAGAATATAATTTTTATTTTTCGAACTTAAAAATCGATGCTAAAACTATGGCAAAAGACACGCTAAAAGCATTAAGTGCTATTTTAAATGAGCAAAATAATTTTGCCTTGCTTAGTCAAAAAGAAAATCAAACTTATATCAATAGTCAAAATATCTTGCAAACAAATAAAAATTTCATCAGTGCAAGTGAGTTTTTAGAATTTAATCGTTTTAAAAAGGCTGATTTTATTATTTTGCTAGATTTAAAAAGCATTCAAGCAAGCCAACAAAATTTCTTGCTTTTTTCCAATTTTGAAGTCAAAGCCGACATAGAATACAAACTTTTTAATGCTAAAACAAAAAAATTAAAAGATCATAAAATTCTTACTATCAATACTCAATTTAGCACAAATGATAAAAACAAATCTTACCAAGAATTAGTCCAAGAAATAGCTAAAATTGTTTATGAAGATATTAAAAATACTATATAATCACCACTTCTTCTTCTAAAATAATCCCAAATTCTTCAAAAACTCTTTTTTTAGCAAGCTCTATCAAAAACATAGCATCCTCAAAACTAGCATGTTTTTTATTGATTAAAAAATTTGCATGTTCATTACTAAACATCGCATCATTTTTACTAAAACCCTTAAGATTAACTGCTTCTATCAACCTTCCTGCATGATCGTTTTTAGGATTTTTAAAAATAGAACCAAAACTAGCACCTTTGGGTTGATTTTTTCTTGCATTTTTTAAAAGCTCATCTTTAACTGGGTCAAATCCATATTCTAAAAAAAACTTCGCGCTAAACATCACTTCTTTAATAGGATTAAACCTATAAGCAAAAGCGATGTTTTGTTTTAAAATTTCTTGATTAAAAGTGCAAATACTAATTAAGTTTTTACTAATATCCTCATCTTTTAATCCTGCATTCATTTTTAAAATACCACCTAAAGTCCCTGGGATATTTCTTAAAAACTCAAAGCCTTTTAGGTTATTTTCTTTAGCAAAATGATACATTTTAAAAGATTTCACGCTAGAGCCTATCTCTAAAAACATACCTTTTTCATTTTGCTCTAAAATTTTAATATAATCAAAACTTTTCCCTAAAATTCCAAGTTTTTTAGGCTTTGGAGAAATTAAAAGATTATTTGCCCCACCTATTAAAAAACCATCAAATTCGCAAGGCTCTTCAAGTATTTGTACTTCAAAGCTCTCGCCTATACGCACAGAAGAATACTTAGAAAAATCAATAATCATCTAATAAAGCTTGGAATTTGATTTAAAATATTAGTTGTAAAATCAATCATAGAACTTATCATCCAAGGCATTAAAAATACTATTACCACAACAACAAGTAAAATTTTTGGCACAAAAGAAAGCGTGGCTTCGTTAATTTGCGTTACAGCTTGAAAAATACTTATAATAAGCCCTGCAATAAGCCCTGCTAAAAGCATAGGTAAAGAAAGCATAAGTGTGATTTTAAAAGTTTGTACACCCAAGGCTACTAAAGTACTTTCCATATTTACTCCTTAAAAATTTAAATTCTATCAAGAATTTCTAAATTCTTCATACTCGCTAGGGATAAGATAGTCTTTGCTTTTTATTAACTTCTCATAAAATCCATGATTAAACCCAAGCTCAAAAAGCTTATCTATAGCATTGTATTGCTTATCATTCATATTTATAGAGTTTTTATTTGCATATAAATTTAAATACACATCAAGTTTTTGGGCATCTACGCGTATTAAATTACGCTCTAAAAGCATAGAAGCTAAGATTTTTCTATTATGATCAGCTACTTCTACTGCTTTAATCAAATCTTTTTCAACCGCTATAGCATCATTTATCGGTAAAGATCTTCTAAGAGCCATACCACCCAAAGGTAAAGGTAAATCATTTTTGGCTAATTCTTGCCAAATATCCCAAAGTTCAGCCTCAACACACAAACTAGAATCAAATTCTAAAATACTCTCATGTATAAGCACTCCAGCATCTACTTCACCTTCTAAAACAGCCTTTTCAATCTCTAAAAAATTCTTATAAACTATTCTAGCTTGTGGGTATTTTATGCGAAAGATTAAAGCATTGGTAGTGTGTGCTCCACTTAAAGCAACTTTAAATTTTGGCTTTAATTTTTTATCTTTTTTCTTAATAAGCTTTGGCCCATAACCCTCGCCAAAACTCACAGCAGTTTTTAATAAAGCATATTCACTAGCTATTAAAGGATAAAGCGCAAAAGATATCGCACTAACATCGTATATATTTTCTAATGCAAGTTCATTTAAAGTTTGTATATCTAAAGCTGTATTTTCATACTCATAAGCATTTCTAACCCAACCAAATTTAATCGCCATATACATAAAAATATCATCAGCATCAGGAGAGTGTGCTACGCTAATTTTTTTATTCATTTTTTTCCTTGAAAAATTTAAAAAAGTATTTTAGCAAAATTCAAAATAAAAACTTATATTAAATTTCTTTTTGATACAATTTTAAACATATTATAAAAGGATTAACAAGCATGGATGATAATAAAAGAAAATCACTTGATGCAGCTTTAAAAAGTCTTGATAAAACCTTTGGAAAAGGTACCATTTTAAGGCTTGGCGATAAAGAAGTTGAAAAAATTGATTCTATTCCTACAGGTTCGGTTGGACTTGATTTGGCTTTAGGAATTGGTGGGGTTCCAAAAGGAAGAATTATAGAAATTTATGGGCCTGAAAGTTCAGGTAAAACTACACTTACCTTACACATCATAGCAGAATGTCAAAAAAAAGGTGGAGTTTGTGCATTTATTGATGCTGAGCACGCTCTTGATGTAAGATATGCAAAAAATTTAGGTGTTGATACAGAAAATCTTTACATCTCTCAACCAGATTTTGGAGAACAAGCCTTAGAAATCGTTGAAACCATAGCAAGAAGTGGAGCCATTGATCTAATAGTAGTAGATAGCGTTGCTGCACTTACTCCAAAAGCAGAAATCGAAGGTGATATGGGAGATCAGCATGTAGGTCTTCAAGCAAGATTAATGAGCCAAGCTTTAAGAAAATTAACCGGTATCGTTCATAAAATGAATACTACTGTAATTTTCATCAACCAAATTCGTATGAAAATAGGTATGATGGGCTATGGCACTCCTGAAACTACTACTGGCGGAAATGCTTTAAAATTTTATGCTTCGGTTCGTTTAGATGTACGAAAAACAGCTACTTTAAAACAAAATGATGAGCCTATTGGAAACCGTGTTAAGGTAAAAGTGGCTAAAAATAAAGTAGCCCCTCCTTTTAAACAGGCTGAATTTGATGTGATGTTTGGCGAGGGTGTAAGCCGTGAGGGCGAGCTAATAGACTATGGTGTAAAACTTGATATTATTGATAAAAGTGGTGCGTGGTTTTCTTACAAGGCTTCTAAACTTGGCCAAGGTAGAGAAAATGCCAAAGCATTTTTAAAAGAAAATCCAGCTATTGCAGATGAAATCACTCAAGCCATACAAAATTCAATCGGTATAGATAGTATGATTTTGGGTGCAAAAGAAGACGATGAAGAAGGAGAGGAATAATGTTGATTATTGAAGATTTAAGAGCTTTTGAAGTTTTAGATAGTAGAGGCAATCCTACCATTAAAGCCGAAATCATGCTAAGCGATGGTAGTGTAGGAAGCGCTATCGTTCCAAGTGGTGCAAGCACGGGAAAAAAAGAAGCTTTAGAACTAAGAGATAATGATGAAAGATTTGGTGGTAAAGGTGTTTTAAAAGCGATTGAAAACATCAATGGCACCATAGCTGAAAACATTATAGGGCTTGATGCATTTAATCAAACCCAACTAGATAATACTCTTTTAGAGCTTGATGGGACAAAAAACTACTCTAACCTAGGAGCAAATGCAACCTTAGGAATTTCTATGGCAACAGCACGTGCTGCCGCTAATGCACTAGGTGTACCTTTATATCGCTATTTAGGTGGGGCAAATGCAAGTGTATTACCCGTACCAATGTGTAATATCATCAACGGTGGTGCACATGCAAACAATAGCGTAGATTTTCAAGAATTTATGATTATGCCTTTTGGTTTTTCAAGCTTTAAAGAAGGATTAAGATCAGTTTGTGAAATTTATGCAGTATTGAAAAAAGAATTAGCTAATCTGGGTCACTCTACCGCTTTAGGTGATGAGGGCGGTTTTGCACCAAATTTAGCAAATAATACAGAGCCTCTTGATCTTTTAATGACTTGTATTAAAAAGGCAGGCTATGAAAATAAAATTAAACTTGCACTAGATGTAGCAAGTAGTGAACTTTATAAAGATGGTAAATACCATTTAGAGGGTAAAGTTTTCTCAAGTGAAGACTTAATCGCGCGTTATGAAGAATTATGTGCAAAATATCCAATTTTTAGTATTGAAGATGGTTTAGCTGAAGATGATTATGAAGGTTGGATTAAACTTACTCAAAAGCTTGGTAGCAAAGTTCAGCTTGTAGGTGATGATTTGTTTGTAACTAATGAAGATATTTTAAGAGAAGGTATCATGAAAAATATGGCAAATGCTGTATTGATTAAGCCTAATCAAATTGGAACAATCACTCAAACTATGAGAACAGTAAGATTAGCTCATAGAAATAATTACAGATGTATTATGAGCCATAGAAGTGGCGAAAGCGAAGATGCTTTTATAGCTGATTTTGCAGTAGCACTTAATACAGGACAAATCAAAACAGGAGCTCTAGCAAGAGGTGAAAGAACTGCTAAATACAATCGCTTATTAGAAATTGAACTTGATAATGATGAGTACTTAGGAGATAAACTCTGAGCGATTTATTAAAAGAGTATGATGAGCATTCTAAAAAAAAGGAAGCTCATCGCCAACTCATCAAAACCATTGCATTATCATTTGTAGCTATTATTGTTGCTATGTATTTTGGTAATATGTTTTTTGGTAAATCTTCTCTAGATGTGCTACTAACACTTAAAGAAGAGCAAAAAATTTTAGAAAAAAATATAATGACTTTAAAAGCTAAAAATGCTCAAGCTCAAAAAGAATATTTGCAACTTTTAAGACTTAAGGGAGAAAATTCGCATGAGAATTAAATTTTTTATATTGTTTTTACTTTCTTGTGTATTTTTAAATGCAAAAGATAATCCTTTTGATAATAACATAGAGCAAAAAAATACCGAATTTGCAAAACTTAGTCCTTTCCAAAGGCAAGATTTTAACTTTAACTCTGATGCGAGAATTTTAAAAAATATTACCATCACTTACATTAACCTTGATGGTTCTGAAGAACAAACCACTCTGGATATATACAAAAGTATTAACTGGCATGATACCTACTCATTTATAAAAACTAAAAGTCCAAATGCCACGCCTATACTTGATGTATCTGTAACCGTGCCACAAAAACAAGGAAATAAAAACTCAAAAACAGAAGAAAATAACACTACTTTAAACATAGAAACACCACTTTTTAGCGGAAATATTTATAATTTTATTTCTCTTGGTTTTTACAATAACAAAATTAATATCAAAACCCAAGATAAAATACTAAGACATCTTTCTATAGGAGATCCTACTAAAATTATTATAGATTTTGCTAAAAAACAAAATTTTAACACCAAAACACTGCAAGTTAATACAGCACAAGTTAGAAAAGTTGTATTTGGTTCACATAAAGGGTATTATCGTTTGGTAATATATCTTGATGGAAAATACAGTTATAAATATTCACATAGTGAAAACTTACATACATTTAACTATCGCTAAGAGTTTTTAAACTCTTAAGCAAATCTATGATCATAAATAATCATTTGAAATCTTTGGGCTATCATTCTAGCTCTTTCTATAATGATATTTCTTGGTTCATCTTCAAAAACTTCTTGCAAACTCTCATCAAATAAATTAAGCCAAATATCAAAAAATTCTCTTGGAAATGGAGGCAATTCATGATGAGCTCTCAAAGGTGAACCACTATAACTTGGATCAGCTAAAAACATCCCTGCCCAAAAACTTGCTATTTTTTCTTTATGTTTTTTCCAACTCTCATCATCTGTGCCGATTTTTTCATTAAAAATAGGTCCTAAATCTTTATCCACTCTAACCTTTGCATAAAAAATATCCATAAGTTTTTTTATACCCTCATGATTAATAGTTTCAAATTTCATGCTTTTCCTTAAAAATAATTTTTACTTATTGTATTAAATTTAGAAATTAAAAATATAAACAAAAGTCAATTTTTAGTATAATTTTAAAAATAAAACTAAAGAAAAACTATGACTTATACTATTTTACCACCCAATCAATTCTTAGATGATTATGTCTTAAATGTGCAATTACATCAATTAGCAAATATCTCTAAAAACGCTTATAAATTTTGGAAAAACGCTCAAGCAGCACGCTATCAAGGTACAAGAGTGGTATTTTTAAACAAAAAAAGTATTTTAAAAAAACACCAACACCTTATACAAAAATGTGAAAATTTAAGTGGCTATGTGTTAGCAAGTGCTTTTTGCTCATTTACAACCCTAGCTCCATCCCATTTAGTAGAAAAAAATAATTCTCAAATTTATAAAATCTTAGATATAAAAGAAGTGTGTGGGGTTAAATTTGTAAATTTAAAGGCATTTTACGATCTTTTAAAGCTAGATTATAATTATAATATTTACATCGAAAAATGCCATTTTTTTAGTCCCACTCCTTTGGAAAAGCGTATTAAAATCACTGAGAGTATGTGCGTTGGGTATTACTAAGATATTTAAACATCAAAGCACAAATAAGTGAGATTATAGCCATAGCTAACATATAAAATCCTAAAGAAAAACGAGCGATATTTTCTAAATTTGCTAAAGCAATGGTGTGTAAAAATAGAGCAAGTTGTGGGGTAAACCCACCAGCTATTGCATAAGCTATATTATATGAAAAACTAAGTCCCGAAAATTTAATCTTAGCATCAAATACTTCACTCATCATTAAAGGGCAAAAATTCATCACTCCAGCAAAAAAACAAGCACTCAAATAATACACACTCACTGTATTAAAATCAGGTGTTTTAGTATAAAGAGCATTAAAATAAAACAAGCAAGTTAAGAAAAATCCTAATGAAAAAATCACACAAGCTTTTACTATACCTATTTTATCAGCCAAAATTCCACTTAATATACAACCAGTTACAAGCACAACTATACCAAGCATTTGCATATAAGTTTGAACGCTTGCATCAATACTTAACATTTTTGCCATAAAAGAAGGTATGATTAAAATCATCACAACAATGCAAGCAGTTAAAACCCAAGTTATCAACATAGAAAGCACAACACCTAGCTTAGCCTTTTTAAACACTTCTTTTAAAGGGAATTTTTCTAAGGCTTTGTCTTTTTTCATTTGTTCAAAAACAGGAGTTTCTCTTAAAAATTTACGCAAATAAGCAGAAATGATCCCAAAAATTCCTCCCAAGAAAAATGGAATTCTCCATGCCCACCCATAAAGCTCTTCTTGCGTGAAAAGTTTATTCATCATCAAAAACACAAAACTACCAAGTAAAATTCCACCTACCACAGAAGCTGTTAAAATTCCAAGATAAGTGCATTTTTGATCCTTTGGAGCATGCTCAAATACAAAAACCCAAGCACCAGGTAATTCCCCACCTATAGCTATACCTTGACAAATCCTTACAAATACTAAAAATACTATACATAAATACCCTATACTTTCATAAGTAGGTATAAAAGCAAGCATAAAAGTTGGCACAACCATCAGCAAAATACTAAGCATAAACATTTTCTTACGGCCAAATTTATCGCCAAAATGAGCCATAACTATACCACCAAGTGGTCTAGCTAAATATCCTGCAGCAAAAATCCCATAAGTATTAAACATTTGCCAAAATGGGCTTAAATTTTCAGGAAAGAAATTTTTAGAAATATAACTTGCAAAAAATACAAAAATGATAAAATCATAAAATTCTAAAGTCCCTCCCAAAGAAGAAAGACCTAAAACTTTTATATCTTTTTTACTAAGATTTTTACTCACTCTTAATCCATCTCATAAGTATCATCATCACTATAATCATCATCGTATTCATAATCATCATCATCGTAATTATACGATCTTTGATTATTTACATAAGTATCATCATCTGTTTCATCATACATTTCATCATCGTAATTTTCAAATTCTTCATCATCATAAGCCATTATAAATCCTTTAAAATTTTTTAGTAGTATTTTAATATAAAAATATACATTTTGGTATAATTTTTCAAACTTTACTTAAGGAAAAATATGAATTTAACGCATTTAGATGAAAAAAATCATCCCAAAATGGTAGATGTAAGTCAAAAAGATATCACCCAAAGAGAAGCTTGTGCAAGCGGTAAAATATACATGAGTAAAGAAGCATTTGAAGCTATCATTGAAAATAAAGCTAAAAAAGGACCTGTTTTGCAAACTGCCATCACAGCAGCCATCATGGGAGCTAAACAAACTTCAAATCTCATTCCAATGTGCCATCCTTTAATGATTTCAAAAGTACAAACCCATATAGAAGAAAACAAAGAAGAATGTTCTTTTAAACTTTTTGCAACCGTAAAATGCGAAGGAAAAACCGGAGTTGAAATGGAAAGCTTAACTGCTGTTAGCATTGGGCTTTTAACTATTTATGATATGGTTAAGGCTATTGATAAGAGTATGCAAATTACTAATATAGTTTTAGAAAGTAAAGAAGGAGGAAAAAGTGGTAAATATCTGCGATCTTAAAAAAGAACCTATTATAAATTACCCTACTTTTTGGGATTATAAAGTCGTTTTTGAAGCTGGGGTTGATGCTTTAGAAATTTTTACCCAAATACTAAATGAAAGAGAATTTAAATACAAAATCTCAAATACTAGCAAACAAGGAACATACAAAAGCTATCTTTTAAGTGTTTATGTAGATAGCAAAAGTGACCGTTTAAATATTTTTAATCAATTAAAAAGTAAAGCCAAATTTGTACTATAAAAAGGAAAAACTATGAAAAATTTAGCCATTATTTTTGAAAATTCTCTCTTAGCTTGTGAAAAAAACGAAATTCCAAACTTAATTAGCGAGCTTGTTTTTAGTCTAAGTTATAAAAAAATTAGTTTTGAAAATACTAGCAATGAAGAACTTTTTGCCATATTTTCTAAGGTATTAGAAAAACTTGAACTTATAAATGAAGAAAATATTTCTAGAATAATCCAAGGTATCATCAAAGCTAGAGTGGAAGAGGATAAAAAAGCATTTTTTGCTTATATTAATGAATATGGCAAATTAAAAGTAAAAATCGAAGAACAAAAAAACACCATTAAGCATAAAATTTGTGATAATTTTTTTGACTTAGAAAAAACCTTAAAGGATTTGAATTTAAATGAATTTAATATAAGCATTAATGACGCTATGCTTTATGATATAGAAATACTAGGTCTTTTAAAAGAAACTGCCGAAAGTGCTTTTATCACAACCTTAGAAAAAGGAGAAAATATAGAAATTACTTCTTGTGAGATTGCCAAAAATTTAGTCTTTAATGCAATTTGTGAAGGAAGTTTTGAAAAGGAAAGAATTTTAAAAATCTCCCAAGTAGTTTTAAATGCAGCTTTTGAACTTGCTAATGAATCACAAGCCTTTGCTTATGATTTATGCATTGGAAGTATTTATGGAACGCAAGAAGGAATTTCTTTAGCGATTGAAAAATTTAAATCAAGCTTTGCATATAGTGCCTTAGAATATGATTTAAAAAACAAAGAAAAAGAACTCATAGATATAGAACAAGAATTTATTCAAATGCTTAAAAAAATATCATCAGAACTTGACAATCCCGTAAAAGATATACTCAAAGATTTATTAGAAAATAAATTTGACACTTTATTTGCTAAATTTAAACGTCTCATACAAGAAAATAGAGAACAAATCCTTATTAAAATAAATGAAATGAAACAAAATCCAAAAATTGACGACTTTAGCAAGCTAGCACAAAATAAACTTAACATTCTAGCCAAAGAGCTAAGTGAGCTTGAAAAACTTGCTAGTCATAAATATAAAAGTTTAGATAAAAATAATGCAAAAGAATTAGGAGTAAGATTGTGGGAAAAAATTAACAAACTAATAAAAAAATATTAAGAAACAAAAGTTACCATTTTATCAAATACATCAGATGAAAGAGGTAACTAATGTTTAAAAATTTTAATTTAACTACAAAAATGATTTTAATTTTATCTTCTGTAATATTTATTGGCATAGGAATTTTATCTGTAACGATAATCTCAAAAAGCCAAGAAATGCTTAATGATGAAGCTCATAAACTTTTATTAAGTAGCGCCAATAGATACTCAAATGGGATTCAAGCAATTACCCAAAACGCATATTCAACACTAGAAACAGCGCAAGGCGTTATTAAAAATTTTGCAAATAAAGATAATAACTTAGATATAGAAGATCTTAAAATTTTAATAAGCAGTATGCTAGATTCAAATTCTTGGACTTATTTTGCATATATTCATCTTAACCAATACCACGGCAATAATCCTTTAAATCTTACTCCATCAGGAAAGTTTTTATTATTAGCAAAAGATGAAAATCCGCAACAAAAAGGATCAATTAAATTCATCCAAGCTGAAGAAGTAATCTTGCAACAAAATTCTCTCATAAAAGCTTTACAAACCAAGCAACCTGCCGTCGGAAGACCTAGAGATTATTCTATAAATGGAGAAAAATTATACTTAGTAAACATTGTTTTACCAATTTTTGGAAAGAATAACGAAACAATTGGTGCAATAGGCATGCTTGTGCGCATTGATTTATTGAGAGAAGAATTAAATGATCCAAATAAGAGTTTATTTGCAAATGACCAACGTTTATTGATTTCAAGTGATGGTTTAATCATATCTAGTCCAAAAGCAGAATATGTTGGAAAAATCATCACAGAAATTAATCCTCATCCTAGTGCAAAAACAATACTAGACATGCAAAGCACCAAAACCAATGGTTTATTTACTTTTATACCTGCTTCTACAAATGAAGAAAATTTAGCCCAGCTTGTAAATTTTGATCTTTGGGAGGGCTCTAATGATCATTGGAGTGTTGTAACTATAGCACCAAAAAAATCAGTGGAAAAGCCTGCTGATTCTTTAGCATTTATTATATTTGCAATTTCTGCAATTGTGCTTTTTATTATTATTAGTGTGATTTATTTTTATGTTAAAAAAAGTGTTGTTGGAACAATTCATAAACTTCAAATC
>NZ_JANQCY010000020.1:0-13390 GCF_024723595.1 Campylobacter sp. LMG 7929
AAAATTTTCCCGCCACTTTTCAAGCACACTTTTAACTCTTGAGCAACCATAGCAATTTGCTCTTTTAAATTTAAACTTTGTTCTAAAGTTTTTTGATGTTGAATAAATTCCTTTTCGATTTTATTTATCATTTGCAATCCTATTAATTATATTGGTAGTGCTAAATCCATCTTCAAAGTCGATCAATTCTACTTTTTTTACTAAATTTGAACCCACCACCTCTTTGTCTTTATAATCATCTCCCTTAACTAGCACATCAGGTTTTAAAAACTCTATCAATTCATAAGGAGTATCTTCATCAAAAATCACTACATAATCTACAAAATACATGCTCGCAAGCATACATGCACGTTGAAACTCTAAATTTATAGGTCTTGAATTTCCTTTTAGTCTTTTTACACTTTCATCTGAATTTAAACCTACAACTAAGATATCTCCTAATTTTTTAGCTTTTTCAAGATATTTTATATGACCATAATGCATAACATCAAAACACCCGTTGGTAAAAACTACTTTTTGATCTTGTAACAATTTTACAAGCTCTTCTTTGCTTTTAATTTTATCTTCAAAAGAAGCTTTTTTGAGGTTTTTTATCTCTTCTAAACTTACACTCACACTTCCTACTTTTGCTACCACAACAGCTGCTGCATCATTTGCTAGCTCGCACGCTTTTACAATATCAACTTTTAAAGCCAAAGCATAAGCAAGCATAGCTATAACACTATCTCCAGCTCCTGTTACATCATAAACCTCCAAGGCTTTTGCAGGAATAATATGTAATTTTTCATCAAAAAGTGCTATTCCTTCTTCAGATAAAGTTATAATAGAATAAGCTAAATTTAAATCATCTTTTAATTTCTTCAAAGCTTTTTCTAAATTATTAATTTTTTCTACACCCAAAGCTTGAATAGCTTCTTTTTTATTTGGAGTTAGCAAGGTTGCATTTTGATATTTGCTAAAATCACTTCCTTTTGGATCAATCAAAATAGGTAAATTTAAAGTATTTGCATGCTCTATCAAAACTTTTGTTACTTTTGAAGTTAAAATCCCTTTGGCATAATCACTCAAAATAATTGCATCATAATCTTTTGCGATTTTTTTATACTCTTGAATAATTTCATCTTCTAATTTAGTATCAAAATCATTCTCATCATCAAGCCTTAAAACTTGCTGAGAATGTGATAAAACTCTGCTTTTAAGAGGGGTTTTTCTATCTTTTTCTACTAATAATTTTGCATTTAAATTCTCTTTTAAAAATCTCCCACTCTCATCATCACCCACAAGTCCTAGAGCAAAAACCTCAGCGCCAAGACTTTTTAAATTTGCATATACATTACCAGCTCCACCTAGTCTTTTATCTTCTTTTTGTGATTTCATCACCATTACAGGAGCTTCTGGAGAAATTCTAGTACAATCACACCATATATAATGATCCACCATAAAATCCCCAACAACTAAAATTTTTGGCTTTTTAGAACTTAAAAAATCAAGCATTTACTTCCTTTTCATAAAGCCTTTTAATCTCATCTAAATAATCTTTTATTCCCTCTTCAAGACTAAATTTAGCTTTATATGAAAAACTCTCATCTAATTTTGCTTGAGTATGAAATTGATAAGCGTTTTTATAAGGATTAAGAATATACTCACAAGGATAATTAGTGTTTAATTCTTTTTGTAAAATATCAACTATATCTTGAAAAGTTCTTGCCTTACCTGTAGCTACATTATAAATTCCGCTTTTTGCTTCTAAAGCTTGCAAATTTGCACTCACAACATCTTTAATATATACAAAATCACGATAAATTTGATCACTTCCTTCAAACAAACGCGGACTTTTACCCGCTAAAATTTGATGTCCAAATTGCAAAATCATAGAAGCAGTGCTATTTTTAAAAAATTCTCCCTTGCCATATACATTAAAATATCTAAGCCCGACTATATGCATTTTATCAAAGTATTTTTTTGCTAATTTATCCATCATTAATTTTGAAAATGCATAAGGGTTTTTAGGGGCTTCACTTAAATTTACAGTTTGTGGGCTTGGAGCATCTCCATAAACTGAAGCTGAACTTGCATAGATTAATTTTGCATTAAGCTCCAAAGCAAGTTCTATAAAATCTTTAAAAGTGTTTAAATTAGTCTTTAAAACTTTGTTTTGATCATAAACAGTTGTATCTGAAATTGCAGCCTTATGAAAGATCGCATCGGGTTTAAAATCTTTTATAACTTTTAAAGTTTTTTCATCATTAATATCACCCACATAAAGCTCACCTTCAAAATCTAAAATATTTTTAAAATGACCAAAACTTTCTAAATTTCCATTTTCAAAAGTAGCGCTTGAACGCATTTTATCCACAATCAAAACTTCATGCTTATTTTGAAGTTCCAAAGCAAGAGCAGAGCCTATAAAGCCCGCTCCACCCGTTATCACTATTTTCATTTTCTATCCTTTAAATAATGCAAAAGTTCTTTTAAATTTTTAAAGACCTTATAATTTTCATCATCATTATAATTTTCATTAATCAAAAATAGATTTTTTATACCAGCATTAATTCCAGCCTGCATATCACTTAAATTATCCCCTATAAAAAAAGATTGTGAAAAATCTATATTAAATTCTTTTTGTGCTTTTAAAAACATACCAGGTTTTGGCTTACGACATTCACAATTTTCTAAATGCGGGCAGTGATAAATTTTTTCTATTTTAATGCCTTTTTTCAAAAACTCACCTAGCATATACGAGCTTAAAATTTCAAAATCTTTTTCATTATAATAAGCCCTTGCAATACCTGATTGGTTAGTTGCAACAAAAATTACAAAATTTTGCTTTTGAAAAAGATCACAAAGTTCAAAAATACCATCGCAAAATTCAAAATCACTGATCTTGTGAACGTATTTTTTATCTATATTAATAACACCGTCTCTATCTAAAAATAATGCCTTTGTTTTCATAAAAAAATTATAATGTATTTTTATTAAGATTTTTATAATTTATCAAGTAAAAAAATTTTTTAAGCGACTTTAAATAAAAAAATCTTATAATTAAAAACATTTTATTTTCAATTTATATAGGAGTGATACAATGAAAAAGCTACTTGTTTTATCAGCTTTAGCATGTCTTGGCGTTTCAGCTTTTGCTGCAGATGGTGCTACACTTTACAAAAAATGTGCAGTATGTCATGGTGCTAAAGCAGATAAAGTTTACCTTAATAAAGTTCCTGCTTTAAATTCTCTAACTGCAGCTGAAAGATTACAATATATGAAAGATTATGCAGCAGGTAAAAGAAATGCTTATGGCCAAGGCGCAATTATGAAAATCAACCTTAAAGGCTTAACAGAAGAAGATTTTAAAGCTATTGAAGATTATATCGAAAGCTTAAAAAAATAATTCAACAGCCTTTATGGCTGTTTTTTATTCTTTTCCATGGCTTCTTTTTTTCTTTTTTCTAAAATCACTGCATCGTTTAAAGCATCTTCGCTATCATTTAAAGTAGTAAATTTATAATCATCATCAAATTGTTTATTCTTTATACCCCAAAGCAAAGCGCAAATTGCCAAAAATAAAGCAACTAAAGAAACACCTATCATCATCATCAAAACGCCATTCATTTTTTTATCCTTAAAGCATTTAAAATTACTATTATACTACTAAAAGACATTGATAAGGCTGCAATTAAAGGATTAATCAAACCAAAAAAAGCTAAAGGCATACTCAAAGCATTATAAAGCAAAGAAAAAGCTAAATTTTGCTTAATAATTTGATAAGTTTTTTTAGCTATTTGTATAGCCTTTTGTAAACTTCTTAAGTCGTTTTTTAACAATATAATATCGCTATTTTCCATAGCAAGCTCAGATCCTTCTTTTAAAGAAACCCCAACACCTGCATAAGAAAGTGCTAGGGCATCATTTACCCCATCTCCTACCATTAAAACCTTGCCTGTTTGATTTAAGTTAGCTATTATTTGCATTTTATCTTCTGGCATACATGCGGCTTTGAAATTATTTATTTTTAATTTTTCAGCCACCTTACCCACAGCATGTAAATTATCACCACTTAACATATAAATTTGCATTTTACATTCTTTCATAAATCTAATCAACTCCTCAGAACTTTCTCTTATACTATCTTCTAATTCAAAAACTGCTAATATAGTTTTATTTTTAGCAAATATAAAATGCGTAGTTTGAAATTCTTGTACTTGTATGTGATTTTCTTTAAAAAATTTCTCATTTCCTCCCAAAAATTCATCTTTGCCCAAAAAAGCTTTATAACCTCTTGCTTGAAAATTTTGAACTTTTTCAAATTCTATTCTACTATCAATTTTTTCATCTAAAAATTTCAAAATACTTTTAGCCACTGGGTGGTTAGTTAGGTGTAAAAAATTTAATAACTCATTTTTATCTAACCTCTCATCTAAAAAGCTTTTTTTAACTTCCAAACTAGCCTTTGTTAAAACCCCTGTTTTATCAAACACAGCCACATTACACTTACTCAAATCTTCCACAACACCTGCTTCTTTAAATAAAATTTTTTCTTTCAAACCAGCACTAATTGCCACTAAAGAACTCACAGGAGTAGCCAAAGCCAAAGCGCATGGACAAGCTATGATTAACACAGAAACCATGCGTATCATAGCTTCTTCAAAACCCAAATTTAATACAAAAAAAGTAAAAGCAAAGCACAGCACAGCACAAGTTAAGATAATAGGTGAAAAATACTTACTTACTTGTTGTACCATTTTTTCTATTTTGGCTTTTTTTGAACTTGAGTTTTCGAGTAAATTAATAATCCTAGCTAATTTAGAATCCTTATAAAGTGCATTTGCCTTATATAAAGCATTCCCGCTTAAAACCAAAGAGGCAGAATAAATCATATCATCTTTTTGCACATCAAACGGTAAACTCTCTCCGCTTAAACTAGACATATCCAAGCTAATATTACCACTAACACACACTCCATCTATTAAAACCCTATCGCCTTCTTTTAGTTCTATAATATCCCCTATTTGCACTTCTTCTACATCGATATTTTCTATTTTGTCATTTTTTAAAACCCTTACTTCGCTGCTTAAAAACGATCGCAAATGATCAAGCGTATCAAGAGCTTTTTTCTTACTTAAAAGCTCTAAGTACTTTCCTATAAAAACAAAACAAATAATCATCGCTACAGAATCAAAATACACTTGCGAAGCTCTTGAAAACATTGCCCATATTGAATATATATAAGCTAAACTTGCCCCACTAATTACCAAAGTGTCCATATTAACACTTTTAAATTTTAAAGCATAATAGGCATTTTTATAAAAAATCGAGCCTGTATAAAAAAGCACAGGAGTACAAAGTAAAAATTCAGCAAAATGCAAAATATCCTTAGTATCAGCTTCCATGCCACTAAAAAACCCAGCATACTTGGCTACAGATATCCACATGATATTCATCACACAAGCTATGGCAACTATTAATTTTGCATAAAAATCTCTTTTGGTTTGAGTTGCTCTTTGTTCATTCTTTGTAGGTAAATATACACTAGCTTTATAACCTATACTTTCTATACTTTGGATGATTTTTGCTAAATTTATGCTTTTTTCATCAAAAACAATTCTAGCTTTATGAGTAATAGAATTAATATCAACTTCTATCACCCCTTCACTTTTAATGAGAATTTTTTCATTAAGCCAAACACAGGCAGCACAATGAATTTCTTCTATAAGTAAAAAAATCTCACTAAAACCCTCTTTGGTTTTTTGTATGTATTTTTCATAATCTTTAACATTATGTTCTATTATCGCAGGAGTTAGAGTTTGATTGCCAAGTTTTTCATAAAATTCTTCCAAATTATTTTCTTGTAAAATCCCATAAACACTCTCACAACCCTTACAGCAAAAATAATTTCCATTTTTTTCTATCATTTGATCTTGTCTAAAGCTTAATTGGCAGTGTTTGCATTTCATCTTATACTTTCTTTGATAATTTTTACAATATTTTATCATTTTTTTAAAATCACTATTTTAAAAATTATTTACAAAGCTATATTATAATTTTAAAAATTTGACAAAGAAGCATTTTTTTGAATAAAATCTCTTATTCATTATTAAATACTACATTTTCTACATTTTAGAGGATATATGGAAAATACAAAAGAAAAAAAACAACATCAAAGAACACACATTCCGGTGGAAGGTTATAAGATAGAAGATTTAAAGTTGCTTGATCTAGAAAGCTTAGTTAAAATTGCCAATGAAGCTGAAATAGAAAATCCAAGAGAATTTAGAAGACAAGATCTTATTTTTGAAATTCTAAAAGCACAAACAAAAAAAGGTGGTTTTATACTCTTTACAGGGATCTTAGAAATTTCACCTGAAGGCTATGGGTTTTTGCGTGGAATGGATTCAAATTTAAGCGATAGTGTAAATGATGCTTATGTATCAAACTCACAAATTCGCAAATTTGCTCTGCGCGTTGGGGATATAGTTACCGGTCAAGTTAGAGAACCAAAAGATCAAGAAAAATACTATGCTTTGTTAAAAATCGAAGCAATTAATTATCTTCCATTAAAGGAAGCTAGAGAAAGACCTTTATTTGACAATCTTACTCCAATTTTTCCAACTGAAAAAATCAAATTAGAATACGATCCTTTAAAACTTACAGGTAGAATGCTTGACTTATTTGCCCCTATAGGAAAAGGCCAAAGAAGCTTAATTGTAGCACCTCCAAGAACTGGTAAAACTGAGTTAATGAAAGAATTAGCTACTGCTATTGCTAAAAATCACCCAGAGGCTCATTTGATTGTACTTTTGGTAGATGAGCGCCCTGAAGAAGTTACAGATATGCAAAGATGTGTTAAAGGTGAGGTTTTTAGCTCAACTTTTGACTTACCTGCTTATAATCATGTTAGAGTAGCTGAGCTTGTTATAGAAAAAGCAAAAAGAATGGTAGAAACAGGTAAAGATGTCATTATTTTGCTTGATTCTATTACAAGATTAGCAAGAGCTTATAATACTGCTACACCAAGTAGTGGTAAGGTTTTAAGTGGTGGGGTTGACGCAAATGCCTTGCATAAACCAAAACGCTTTTTTGGTGCAGCTAGAAATATAGAGCATGGTGGCTCATTAACCATTATAGCAACTGCTTTGATAGAAACAGGCTCAAGAATGGATGAAGTAATTTTTGAAGAATTTAAAGGAACGGGAAATAGTGAAATCGTTCTTGATAGAAATATTTCAGATAGAAGAATTTATCCTGCAATTAACATCATAAAATCAGGTACTAGAAAAGAAGAATTGCTCCAAGGTGTTGAAAAGCTTCAAAAAATTTGGGCAATTAGATCAGCTATTTCACAAATGGATGACATAGAAGCTTTAAAATTCTTATACTCTAAAATGCTAAAAACCAAAAGCAATGAAGAGTTATTATCTATCATGAATGAGTAGCAATGCTTCAAGCTCTTGCTGTTAAATACAGACCAAAAAATTTCAATGAACTTGTAGGGCAAAACACTGTTTCTACAAGCTTAAAATACGCTCTTGAAAATAATCGCTTAGCACATGCTTATTTGTTTTCAGGACTACGTGGAAGCGGAAAGACTTCAAGTGCAAGAATTTTTTCAAGAGCTCTAGTATGTGAAAATGGGCCAAGTGCTAATCCTTGTGGAGAATGTTCCCAATGTTTATCTTCGCTTAATGGTTCTAATATAGACATTATAGAAATGGATGCTGCAAGCCATAGAAGCTTAGAAGACATTCAAGAGCTTATCGAACAAGTCAAATACGCTCCATCTTTAGCTAGATTTAAAATTTTTATTATCGATGAAGTACATATGCTTACCCCACAAGCTGCAAATGCTTTACTTAAGACCTTAGAAGAGCCACCAAGTTACGTAAAATTTATACTAGCAACAACCGATCCCTTAAAACTTCCTGCCACAGTTCTTTCAAGAACACAGCATTTTAGATTTAAGCAAATTTCTACCCATGATATCTTAAATCATCTTGAATGGATTTTGGAAAAAGAAAATATTAGTTATGAAAAAGAAGCTTTAAAACTCATTGCAAGAAGCGGAAACGGATCTTTAAGAGATACTCTAACTTTATTAGATCAAGCCATAGTGTATTGTCAAAATGATATACAAACACAAAAAATCACCGCTATGCTAGGCTTTTTAGATCCAGCTAAAATTGAAGAATTTTATCAAGCCATTTTAGCTAATGATAAAGATAAAGTTCTTGAGTTTTTAAAAGAATTTGAAGATTACGAAGCAAGCAATGTCATTGATGAGATGATATTTTTTTTAAAAGAAGCATTTTTTGCCAAAAATAATCTTTTTTCTATGTTAATTTACGAAAGATTTTTTAGAATTCTTTCACGCGCTAAGACTATGTTAAATTCTAGTGATGATGATAGTTTTGTGCTTTGCGTTATGGCTTTCATGCTTATAGAAGCAACTTATCTAAAAAGCATTGATGAGGCTATTAAAGGTTCAAAGCAAGATAACATGTCAAGCCCAAAACAACAAGAAACTCCTTCTATTCAACAAACCCCTAAAGAAGAAAAACTTAGTCCTTATGAAAATCTCTTAAAAGCAATATATAAAAGAGATTATGACTTAGCTGAAGTTTTCAAAAAAACCACACAGTTTGTTTCTTTTGAAGATGATATTTTAAGTATTAGCTCGCATGCTAAAGATGATGATAGAAAAACCCTAAACAATGGCTTTAAATTAATCAAAACATTACTTCATGAGCTTTTTGGAGAAAAAGCACAAATTAAAATCCAAAAAATAGAAACCATAGATACTCAAAAACTACAAGATATATTCAAAACTCCCATAAAACAAGAAGTAAAAAGCACTCCAAATTTAAATGAACATTTTGAAAATTTTAAAAAAGACGCTAAAAAATACGATCCTAAAGACGAAACCAAAGAAGCTCTTAACAAGCTCTTTGGTTCACCAACTATACAAAATTAAAAACTACCATTGATTGAAATATAAATTCTTCTTCCCTCTTCTATACGGTTATAAGTATTTACCCAAACATCTTTGCCATCACTCTTATAAGAATCCCAATCATTTGTAAAACTTTTATCAAAAAGATTATAAATTGCTGCATTAATATTCCAATTTTTATTGATATCATAACGCACACCCATAGAAGCTAAAAAGACATCTTGATAATATTCTCTGTTAATATTTGTATCACCCATATAACGATCTATTTGCCACTCGCCTTTTACCCATGGAGTAAATTTATTAAAGATATTATAACTTGCTTTTAGCATGATATTGTGTTTTAAACTATCAATTTCTGGCTTTCCTATCACAGCCTTATCTTGTGCATCTTTTACTTCACTATCAAGATAAGTATAAGCTAAATCTAGATTTAAATGTTCTATAGGGGTAATCCCCGCTCCAAGCTCTATGCCTTTGTATTCAACCTTGCCATGATTAATCGCTTGATAACATGTATCAGCTTCACATTTTCCAATACCCGAAATCATACTGCCATTGCTAAATTTTTGACTAGAAATTTTATCTTTAAAATTTGTCAAAAACCCAGTAGCTGAAATATAAAATAAGTCATTATTATAAACAGCAGCTAATTCATAATTAAGCGATGTTTCTTCTTTTAAATTCGGATTTCCATACATAGGATATTTACCCTGTCCGCTATAATTATAAGCACCAGCTATCAATCTATTAGCATATGGAGTTCTAAAGCCCGTTGAAACACCACCTTTTAAAGTGAGTTCGCTAGTAAGATTGTAAACCAAATAAGCCCTTGGTGAAATATTATTTCCAAAAATTTCATGATAATTATACCTTGCACCAAAAGTAAATCTTAAATCATCTCTTATACTATACTCATCTTCTGCAAAAATAGCTAATAAATATTGATCAAAATTCGTAGGATTAGCGATTTTATCTTGCATTTTTTCAAGTCTATATTCACCACCCACGCTTAAAATATGACTTTGGCCTAAAGGAATAACTGATCTTGTATCTAAAATAATATCTTCAGCAACTATATCTCTATTTTGTCCTAAAAATGGTTGTGTTTTTTGACCAACCACCTCACGCCCATCGTTACTTACACGGTTATACTGCAAGGTAGAAGTAATCGAAAAATCTTCATACACACCCTCATGACTTAAATAAGTTACCAACTTATCTACTTGCATAGTATCTGTATAACCACCTGTTAAAGAGCCATCATTTTTATCTGTTGGTTTTGTTAATGTGCCTAGTTGACCTTTTTTGTTATCATAATGATTTCTTGAAAAATCAATATCAAATATCAAAGTATTATAATCATCTACTAAGTAATTTAACCTAGTTCCTAAACTAAAATTATTAGCTTTTGTAGGACTTTGTGCTTGATCACCTTGCACTCTTTGTCCACTTCCATTGCTAAATTCAACATTAGATTGTTCCCTATAAAGCTCTCTAAAACGTAAGGTTAATCCTAGGCGATCATTCATCAACGGGCCGCTTGAATATATACTTGTGCCATAAGTATTACCCCATTCTTTATGTGCATTAAAAATACTATCTAAACTAACTGATGTTTCCCATTTATCACTTACTTTTTTTGTGATGATATTTACAACACCACCTAAAGCTTCAGAACCATATAAAGTACTCATTGGTCCTTTGATTACTTCTATTCTTTCTATGCTAGAAATTGGAGGTAGGAATGAATTTGAAATTTCATTAAAACCATTAGGCCCAACTTCTCCGCCTATCCCTTGACGGCGCCCATCAATTAAAATTAAAGTATATCCAGTAATACCTCTCATGGTAATGTTATAAGATCCAGTTTTTCCTTTGCTAGCAAACAAATCCACACCAGGAATATCAGCAATAGCTTCGGCAACATCTCTATAAGGCTTACTTTCTAAATCTTTTTTACTAATCACATTTATAGTAGCAGGAGCTTCTTTAATATCTTGAGAAAAACCAGAAGCACTTACTATGGAGCTATCTAATAAAACTTCTTGCGATAAAGCATTGCAGACCAAAAAACTAGTAACACAAAATGATAAACAATGTTTTTTCATTATTTCCTTTCTTATAAATATATTTTCAAAACTGGAATATTATGATAATAATTATTAATTTAAAATAAATTTATTGTATCAATTATGATAATTGTTATTAATAAAAAATTTAATTTTTAGTAATATAATCACAAAAAAAATAAAACGAGGATAAGATGGAATTTTTAAAAACTTACATTGACTTAATTATATTTATTGTTTTAGGAATAATGGCATTTATTGCTATATGGTGCACTATAGAACGTATATTGTTTTTTAGAAAAATTAAGCTAAATGATTATCAATATCAAGAAAAATTTGATGATGCAATTAGTGAAAATCTCACCGTGCTTTATATTATTTACACTAATGCTCCTTATGTAGGACTTTTGGGAACTGTAGTGGGGATTATGATTACATTTTACGACATGGGTGCAAGCGGGAATATTGATGTTAAATCTATTGTTATTGGTTTATCGCTAGCTTTAAAAGCTACAGCATTAGGAATTTTAGTTGCTATCCCTTCTTTAATGGCTTACAATGGATTACTTAGAAAAATATCAACCTTGAGTAATGCATATCGTATTTTTAAGGATAAAAATGCTTAAATTACCAAAAAATGAAGGTTTAAACATCATTCCTTTTATAGACATAATGCTTGTTTTACTAGCTATTGTTTTAAGCATATCCACCTTTATCGCGCATGGTGAAATTAAAATCAATCTACCTCAAAGTGAAAATTCAAATTCCATAAACGAAAATAAAGACAAAATGAGTATTTTAATCAATAAAGAAAATGAATTTTATATCGATGGAAAAGCAGCTTCCTTAGAAGAAATAAAAGCAAAATTTGACACTATAGATTCTAAAACATTAGTAGAATTAAAAAGTGATAAAGAAGCAAAATTTGAAAGTTTTATAAAAATTATTGATATTTTAAAAAATAAAAATCATGAAAATTTTCAAATTTTAACAGAGCAAAAAAGATGAAAACATTTATAAACAATCATAAAAATCAGTCATTTTTTATCACTTTATTTCTCTTTTTGCCTTTATTTTTTGTTTTTATTTATACTAAGAATTTTTTACATATACAACATAGTGCTTCAAAAGAAGAAAAATTTAATATAGCCATAAAACAATTTTTACAAGATTCCCCTAAAGTAAAAACGAAACAGTCTAAACAAGAAAAAATAAAAAAGCTAGAACAAACAAAAGAAAAAGCTATTATGCAACCTAAAAAAACAAATACTTTAACCAATACCAAGACAATAAATCAATTAAATGAAAAAATAAAACCTCAAAAAACTATAACACAAGAAAAAAACACTCCAATAACTTCTCAAGAAAGCATATCTTTAGCTAATAACAATGAACTTTTAAAAGAAGTCAAACAAGCTATAGATGAAGCTTTAATCTATCCTAGACAAGCCAAAAAAATGCGAATGAGTGGCGAAATTTTAGTAGAATTCACATGGACTAAAGATAAAAATCTATTAAACTTAAAAATATTAAAACCATCAAAATATAAATTATTGAACGATAGTGCTTTAGAAACTATACGTATAGCGTCTAAGAATTTTCCACAATATGAAAAAACTTTTCATATAAGAATACCATTAATATATAAAATAAAATAAACTAAGCAAAATTGCTTAGTTTGTCTTGACTAAATTATGTCCTTTATAGATCCCATAAATTTTATAATCTCCATTTTTAAGCATCAAAACTACAGGGTATTCTTCTTCATAGCCTTGCTCCATTCCAGGACTTCCCTGAGGCATACCAGGAGCAGAAATACCTATAACATCTTCGGGTTTATTTTTCAAAAGCCAAGCAACTGCATCTTCAGGCACATGCCCTTCTATAGCATAGCCATCAATTACACCAGTATGGCAACTTTGATACATAGGCTGAATATTCATTTTTTCTTTTATTTTTAAAAAATCCTCACTTTTGTGTATTTGTACTTTATAACCTTTATCTTTCATATAATTAGCCCAAAGATCACAGCATCCACAAGTAGGACTTTCATAAATATTTAATAATTTCTCATTAGCCAATAAAGTTGCAAAACCCAGTGATAAAGTTAAAAATAATTTTTTCATATATCCTCCAAAAAAACAAAAAAGGTAAAATACATTATAAAAATTAATATTTTTTATAAAACTAATAATTTTTATTTTAAAATCTATAAAAATACAAAAATACACTCTTATTTCACTCGTAAATACTTATTCTTTACCTACAACAAAAACTCAACCAATATACTAAATAAAAACATTCAATGAATAATTTCAAACAAAATTTATAAACTCTATTAAAAACTTAAACACAAATTTATTATAAATATTTT
>NZ_JANQCY010000021.1:0-12721 GCF_024723595.1 Campylobacter sp. LMG 7929
AACCGCCGCTTAAAAAATACACCCTAGTAGCTAAGTCTTTAAAAGCTTTAGAGTGGATTAAACTTTGGCAAGCCTTAGACTTTGAAGTGCTTGTAAATTCACTTTGACTAAAAGCATTTAAAGCCTCATCTAGTTGAGTTTTTATACTTTGATTTTTAGGATCTTTCAAAGCTTGATTTTTTAAATCTGCTATATTTTGGGCTTTGCTTTTTTGAGCGCTATCTACCATAAGCGCTAAAAGCAAAATGCTTTCTTTATCTACAAAAAGCACTTTAAAACACTGCTCATCATTTCCTACACTAAAATCAAGTTCTTTGGTGGAATTTTGCAAATTCGATAAATCTTCATTTTTTATATTTGCTACATTACTCATCAAAGCTATACTTGAAAGACTTTCATTTTTTAATACACAAGAACTTACATCATTGATAAAAGTTTTTAAATTTCCTAAAGCTTGAGCTGTACTTGCTTCATCTTTACTTGTGTTAAATTTTGGCAAAGCAACTGCTGCTAAAACACCAAGTATAATCACCACAAACACAAGTTCTATAATAGTAAAAGCCTTTTTCATAATACACCTTGTAAATTTTTCACCTTAGGACTTATAAGATCATCTTCAATACTTACAAATTCTTTACGCTCATAAGCCTCACAAGCTATCCTTGCTATCATCAAAGCATTATCTGAACAATACTCAAGCGGAGCTAGCAAAAGTTCACATTGATAGCTTTGGCATAAATGCTCTATTTGACTTCTTAAGCTTAAATTTGCACTAGCTCCACCTACTATACCAAAACGCTTAAATTTATACTCTTTAAAAATTTTTTCTAACTTGTTTAAAATATGCGCTATGGCTGCTTTTTGAAATGCAAAGGCTATTTTGCTTTTACGCTCTAAGCTTAGCTCTTCTTTTAAAATTTCCAAACGCACTTGGTTTTTAAGTCCTGAAAAACTATAAGCTAAGTCTTTAGAATGAAGTAAAGGTATGCTAAATTCTAAATCACTTTCTTTTACATTTTTAGCTAAATTTTCTATGATAGCCCCACCAGGATAACCAAGTCCCATCATCTTAGCTACTTTATCAAAACTTTCTCCAAAGCTATCATCATTTGTTCTTGCTAGTTCTGTGATTTTACCTTGCTTATCGATAAAAAGTACCATAGTATGCCCACCACTTACAAGCAACACGCCCATATCAAAACTAGCTTTTTTATCTAAAAACATAGAGTAGATATGTCCTTTTAGATGATTAATCGCTATAAGTGGTAAATTTAAACTAACAGCAAGCATTTTAGCCATAGCAACCCCACCTATCAAACTCACACTAAGACCAGGTTCATTTGTAACTGCTATAGCACAAAGTTTGTCAAAGTATTTTTGGCATTTTTCTAAGATTTTAGGTAAGGCTTCACTGTGCAATCTTGCTGCAAGCTCAGGCACCACCCCTCCATAGACACTATGAGCATTTTCTTGAGAAATCTTTGTATGAAAAATACATTCAAAGCTGTTTTTATCTATGATAGCAATAGAACTATCATCACACGAGCTTTCTATGGCAAGAATTAAGCTTTTCATTGAAATTCCACTAAAATCATACCAATAAATTTGTCCTTTTGCTCTGCTTTTTCTATGGCTTTTGCAGGTATGTTCGCTTTTTTGATTTCTTTAAAATTTGTCTTTTTTTCTAAGGCTTGATCGGCTAAATTTGCATTTTTTAACTCATAAAATTCCACTCTATAAATCTTTCTTTTTTTGTCTAAAGAATAACGACTTTGCATTTGATTTTTACTTATTTCTATACCGCTTTCATCATTACCCCTATCAAAACCTATGACATTAACCCTTACACCTACAATAGAAGGAATTTTAAAGCTATTTTTTACCATGATTTTTTGAGCAAAGTTAGTTTGTATGTTTTTTCCATCTACTATCATTTCAACACTATCTAGCGCATTTGAAAACTCAAAATATTCAGGGTATAGTCTAGTTTGCAAGCGATTTCCGTAATTGACTGAGTATGAACTAGCGTTTGAAATCACCGCTGTAATTTCATTGCTTGCTTCATAATTTAAAGCTTGATTAACAGGGAAAGGTAAGAAATTTATAGCATTAGTAGGTTTGTCAAGATAAAGTAAAATTTTATCATTAAAAAGTCTTACCTCCAAAGGCTTTTCAATGGCTCTATAAACCCCATTTGGAGTTAGCTCAAAAGTTCTTTGAAATTCTATATTTGCCTTTTTTAGATAATACTCCACCGCCAAAAGATGATAATACACTCTTAAATGTGTTGGTAAATTTTTGCTCGCTTCATTAGCAAAGGCTGCTTTGTGATTTGACACTACAAAATAAGTTAAAGCCTTTAACATATCTTTATCATTACTTTCTTGGGTTTTGGTGTTTTTTAAATGATATTGATGTTCTTCTTTTACTAAGGCTTTATTGATATTTTCCACCGCTTCTTTAGCTATGTTTTCTAAGTCTGCATATTTAGTAGAATTTACTTCGCTTTGATCGATAATGCTAGTGTTACCCCAGCGGTTTGGGTTTTTATCTTTGCTTTCATATTGTGGTCTATAAAAACCACTTCCATCGTGTAAATTTATGACCATATTAACTTCAGGATCTAAAATAAGCTTTTTTATACGCTCTATGGTGTGAAAATCAGGATCGCTTTCATCTATATGGGCAAATTTTCTATTTAAATCTCCAAAATTTCCCCTATTTCTAGCAATAATACTTTCAAAAGCCAAATTTGGCGCAACGATGATTTTACCTTTAGTGATATTATAATCACTCAAAAGCAAACTAGCTGCATGAAACCCACCTGGCTCATCTCCTTGTATGCCTCCAAGGATTAAAACCGTGTTATTATCGTCTAAACTTTTTCCATTTTCTTTCACACTAAATTCTAAAGCAAAAACCACATTTATAAAAATCAAAACACTTAAAAAATATCTCACTTCATTTCCTTATCTAAATAAAGCCTTACTTGTTTATCATACTCAAAAACATCTTCAATTTGGTTAATCTTTGGCACACCAAAATGATCTAGTGCTTTAAAAATTCCTTTAGCGATATCTAAAAACTGCGCTTTTTGAGCTAAAAATTGATACACCATATACTCATTTGCACTATTTATAATCACGCCCAAGTCAGGCTTTTTTAAAAGTTCATCTTTGAGTGAAAATATAGGATATTTTTTTAAACTAATTTTTTCAAATTTTAAACTTGGCATAGCTAATAAATCCAAATTTTCTACAAAGCTTTGATCATGCTCATCTAAAATCGCTTGAGCTATAGATAAACGCATATTTGCATGAGAAAAATATGCACTCATGCCACCATCTTTAAACTCGCACAAAGCATGCACTAAAGATTTTCTTTCTATCAAAGCATCTATTTGTTTAATGCCATAAAGATGATAAGCTTCGATAATTTCAAAAAGCTTATTACACATACTAGCACTATCTATGGTGATCTTAGTTCCCATGCTCCAGTTAGGATGCTTAAGAGCTTCTTTTACGCTGACATTTTTTAAATCTTTGATTTTATAATTATAAAAGGCTCCGCCACTTGCTGTGATGAAAAGCTTTTTAATATCTTTTCTTTTATCTATCAAACACTTTAATGCTGCATGTTCGCTATCTATAGCTTTAATCTTAGAAGTGTCAAAAAATTTCCCTGCTACTACTAGGCTTTCTTTATTTGCTAAAGCTAAAGTTTTACCAAGTTTTTGCACCATAAGACTTGAGTTTAACCCTGCAAAACCCACTATAGCATTTACCACCAAAGAGCTTTTACACTCAACTATCATCGCTTTTAAGCCCTCTTGGCCGCAAAAAATCTTATCATGATCAACCAAGGTTTTATCTTTTTCATCTTGTATGCATACAAATTTAGGCTTAAAAAGAGCTATTTGCTCATTTAAAACCTTGATATTTTTACCACAAGATAAGGCTTCTATGCTTATGTTTTTTTCTTTGGCAATAAAAAGAGTATTAACCCCTATACTTCCTGTGCTTCCAAGTACAATCATACTAAAGTTGCCATTGCAAATGCTGCAATGATAACAGCATCAATTCTATCTAAAACTCCCCCATGACCTGGGATTAAATTACCGCTATCTTTAACGCCTGCTTGTCTTTTAAAATAACTCTCAAGCAAATCCCCTATCACAGCAAAAATAGCTACTATTAAAGATATATAAATACTTTTTACTAAGCTAAATTCAAAAGAACCTATGATGGTTCCTAAAATCCCTGCGCAAACTATGCCACCTACAACCCCTTCTAAAGTTTTATTTGGGCTTGTTGGAGAAAAAGCTCTCTCACCAATGAGCTTTCCTATAAAATACGCCCCGCTATCACAAGCAACGACAATCACTATAAGCCAAAATAATACAAACATACCCTCATAGCTTAATACTTGATAAAGCATTAAAATAGGCAAAGTAGGATATATATAAGGTATAAGTTCATTTAAATTTTCACTTTTTTTATAAACTAAATATCCTAAAATCAAAATCAAAGCCATAAGGCCTATAAAGAAAGGTTTATCTAAAAATGCACCTATTGCAAAAATACACAAAGCCACAAAGGCACTTGCATGTTTACTTTTAAACATAGCTTTTGCTTCTTTAAATGCCAAAAACAATAAAACACCAAAAATAGCAAAATTAATCAAAAAATTATCCACCAAAGCAACAACAGCTATTACGGCTATCATCACAATAGCACTAAGAATTCTTGTCTTTGAAAACATTTTTATCCTTTCTATATGCTTAAATCAAGTAAATGAGAGCTTTTTTTAACCACCTCTTGCTCTTTTTCTTCTTGTTCGTCTTTTTCTTCTTGTTCTTGATGATGTTTAGAATGCTTCTTTTCTTCCTCTTGTCTTTCTTTTACCTCATCACTTACTTCGTGAGTTTGATTAACTTTTTCAAGTTTTTCAACCGCCTTTTCTTTTGCTTGAAACTCACTCATATTTACCAAAGTCGCAAAAGAGTCTTTTGCTAGTTCATTGCTCACTTGTGCTGAATGTACTGGTGCATTTTGGTTAGCATAATTAACACCACCTATGGGACTTATAGGCATATTCACTCCTTTAAAATGCTTATAGTCTTATAATTTGTATAATTTACAAAAGCCTTCTCTCTAACTTTAACAAAATTCTTACTCGTATAATCGACCAAATAAGTTCCAGAACTTAGCTTGGAAAATTCCACACAAAGCTTTGCGGCAAATTCTAGCACTAATTGACTTATTTTTAATTTATTTGAAGTAATGATCACATGTGCACTAGGATAATCTTTCACATGCAACCAAATATCATCTTTTTTAGCTATTTTTAATAAATACTCATTAGCTTTTTCATTGCGTCCTACACTGATTTTAAACTCATCAAAATAAAAGCTACTAACCCCTGCGTTTAACTCTTCTTTTTTGGTTTTTTTACTTTTTTTAGGCATTAAAACTTCTAATTCTCGCAAAGAAGTGCTTTTGGTGATTAAATCTTTTAAATTGATTAAAAAATCAAGTTTTTCACTTAAAATTTCTCTTTCTATATTAATATTTTTAGCCTTTTGTTTTAGCTTTTTAGCCATTTTGTAAAATTCATTCGCGCTGTTTTTAGGTGTATCTTCAAGCTTAAAAGCAAGCTCATTTGCATTAAAATCTTGCAAAATAAATTCTCTTTGATAATCTTTTAAAGAATTTAAATTAGCAAATAAAACATCTGCCTTTTGACTTAACTCTTGAGCTTTTTTTAATAAATTGCTTTCTTGTTCTAAATTTTCTATACTCTCTTTAAGGGTAAAAATTTTTTTATCTACATTTAAAAGTTTATTTTCTTTTATATCTTTTAAGCGCTCTTGTTGTAACTTTTTAGCACTTTCTTTAAAATACACATTAAAATCATCAATCTTTACAAATTCTTCTTTAATCTCATAAGCTTTTAAAGCTTGGAGTTTTTCGCCTATTTTTACAATACGATAACTTTTATCTATATGACGCAAAGCTTCTATGATAATATCATTAGTATCTGTAATGATGACATTGGTGTTTTTTCCTGTAAATTCAAAATAAATCTTAGCCCCATAAGCTTTGTAAGATTTTTCTGATAAAACTTCAAAAGATAAAATTCTATTATTTTCTAATACTTCTAAATTTAAAATCTTTGCATTAGAAAAGTATTTTTTTAACATAAAATCAAAAGGTGCATTATAAGCTTTTGCTTGGAGCTTATCTTGGTAAATTCCACTTTTTCCGCGTGTTAAATCTAGTATAAAGGCTTGATGATCTAAGCTAAGCTCTAAGATATTATCATCAAGGCGTTTGAGATAATTTAGCCTTTGAAATTGTTTAAAATAATCTTTTATTTGTATTAAATCTGTATATTTCATAAATGTATTATAAAATATTTTGATGAATTTATGAGGTTTTTATGAGTAAAAAAATTCCCTATCCTTGCGTGATTTTATGTGGCGGAAAGTCTTCACGCATGGGAAAAGATAAAAGCTTATTGCAAGTAGATGATAAAAACTTAACTCTTTATCAGTATGAAAAAATGTCAAGAATTTTTAATCAAGTTTTTATTAGCGCTAAAAAAGATAAATTTCATCAAAAAAACTTAGCACTTATTTTAGATGAGGATTTAAATAACTACTCCCCACTCATTGCCTTAAATTCCATACTCAAACATTTTCAAAACACCTATGTATTTATCCTTAGCGTGGATACTCCAAGTATAAGCAAAGAAAGTATTTTTAAACTTTTTCATCATCTAAAATCACAAAATATACTCTTAGCAAGCACAAAAAAGCACAAGCATTATTTATGTGGATTTTATCATGGTAGAAATTTTGAAAAAACTTTGCAATTTTTACAAGAAAATAACCACAAACTAGCTCTTTTTTGTGATACAATGAAAGCGGAATTTATAGATTTTAAAAATGAAAATGAGTTTATAAATTTAAATTATTTTAACGAATACAAAAAGTGGCTTCATGAAAAAGACAATCTTACCCATAATATGTGCTTTTAGTGCTTTAGCAAATGAAGATTTAATCAATCAAGCCTTAAAATATGAAAGGCAAGGTGAGTATAAAAAGGCTATGCAAATTTATAAAAGCTTAGCTTTAAAAGATACAGCAAAAACAAAAAATTTAGAACTTTCTCTTAACAATGAGCAAAATGCAACAAAAGAACATAAAATAGATGATTTTAACCCAAGAAGCGAAGCTTTAGCAAATTACCTTGGCACAGAAAAATCATACAATCCTTTTGGTATTAGCACGCATAATCTTAGTTATTTTATGCCTGTTTCTTATAGTTTTAGCAAAAGAGATTATAAAAGCACTGAAACTAAATTTCAAGTAAGTCTTAAAAAAACTCTTTTTGAAAATCTTTTGGGTTTAAACGAAAGCTATAACATAGCTTATACACAAATTTCGTGGTGGCAGCTTTATGAGCATTCATCACCTTTTAGGGAGACTAATTATTTGCCTGAATTTTTCATCAATTTTCCTATAAGTGGGCATGGAGCTTTTGAAAATTTAAAAAATATACGCGTTGGTTTATTACACGAATCAAACGGGCAAGATGATCCAAAATCAAGATCTTGGAATAGAATTTATCTAAGCAATGCATGGTTTTTTGACGACTTTGTGTTCATACCTAGGGTTTGGCTAAGAATTCCTGAAAAAAGCTCAGAGGATGATAATCCTGATATAGAAAAATATTTGGGTAATTTTGATATCAATCTTGCTTATACTCAAGATGATTATTTTATCAATATCTTATGGCGTAATAATTTAAATTTTGCTAATAACCGCGGTGCAGTGGAAATAAGTGGAGCTTATAAAATCTCCAACAATGGCTTGTATATTTACACTCAGTATTTTAATGGTTATGGTGAGAGTCTTATTGAATATAATAAATCTTCAAGCAGACTCTCAAGCGGAATTTTGCTGATGTATTAAAGCAAACAAAATGCTATAACACTACCTAAGATAAGCAAAGAGCCATTAAAGCATAAAAAGGTTGGTATACAAGTATCTTTGATGTGATCACCTTGCTTATCTGCATTAAGCCCTACACTCACTCCCAAAGTCGTCTCACTAGCAGGCGATCCTGCATCACCTAAAGCTCCAGCAACACCGATGATAAAAATAATCGCAGCAGGTGAAAAACCAAGCTCTATACATATAGGGCAAAATAAGGCAGCGATGATAGGAATAGTACCAAAAGAACTGCCTATACCTATGGTGATTAAAAGACCTATGGCTAACATGATAAAAATAGCTAAAAAGTGACTTTGTGCCATAAAGGGCACGCTTGTTTTTACAAGCTCAGCTATACCCCCACTTTGCTTTAAAACCTCCCCATATCCTGAAGCAACAAGCATTACAAAAGCTATATAACCCATGATTTTAAGCCCATCATCAAAGACTAAATTAACTTTGTTATATTCTACTCCACCTAAAATCACCATCAATACAAAACCCAAAAGTCCAGATAAAGGTAAATTGTGCGTTAAAATTTGCAAAATCAAAGTCAGTCCAAGACCAGCTAAAACACCCCATTCTTTTTTACTCATTTTTAGATTTTCAAAGTCCATTTTAACAATTTGCTCTTCTTGATATTCTCTTGGCTTAGCATAAAATACAAATACAGCTAAAAACAGACCAACTAGCATACAAATAGCCGCAAAAGCCATAGTTTGAGAAACTTCTCCTAAGCTAATTTGCACTCCATTTGAATTTAAATTATCTACAAGCAAAGTTTGAAAAATAAGCCCAAAACCTAAAGGCACTACCATATAAGGTGTGGTAAGTCCAAAAGTTAGCGCACAAGCTATGGCTCTACGGTCTATTTTTAATTTATTAAAAAGCTTTAACAAAGGTGGGATCAATAAAGGCACAAAAGCCACGTGGATAGGGATTAAATTTTGTGAAAAACAAGCAATAAATGCCAAAGAAAGTATAAGTAAGTATTTTTTATGTGAAATATAATGCGAAACTATTTTAATCAAATATGCTGTTAAATTAGTTTTTGATATAGCAGCAGCCACCGCTCCAAGTAAAATATAACTTAGTGCTGTTTGTAAATTTCCTTGCATACCATCGATTAAAATTTTCATAGAATCCATCATAGCTTGTGGAAGTTGGGTAAAAAACTCCATCAAAGTTAAATGCTCTATATGCATAAATTTAGACCAAACGCCTACAAAAAGCCCAGAAAGCAAAACACTAAGCAAAACATTAAACCTAAAAAAACACAAAAGCGTCATTAATACAACGCCTATAAATACCGGATTAGTTAAAAGCATTACATTCCTTAAATCAAAATAATTGCACATTTTAAATAATTTTCTTTAAAATACCATTTAAGTTTAAAAAATTTAAGCAAAAATTGCAAAATAAAAGCATAAAATGATAGTTTTTACTTTAAAAAAGGATACAAATGAGAAGTGACGCGATCAAAAAAGGACATTTAAAAGCACCAAATCGTTCTTTACTTAGAGCATGTGGCTTAAATGATGAGGATTTTGACAAACCTTTTATAGGTGTTGCAAATAGCTATATAGATATCATCCCGGGACATTTTTTCTTAAATGAATATGCAAAGATCATCAAAGATGAAATCCGCAAAAATGGTTGCATTCCTTTTGAATTTAATACTATAGGTGTAGATGATGGCATTGCTATGGGGCATGATGGTATGCTTTATTCTTTGCCAAGTCGTGAAATCATTGCAAACTCTATTGAAACAGTGATGAATGCACACCAACTTGATGCACTAATTTGTATCCCAAATTGTGATAAAATCACTCCAGGTATGCTCATGGGGGCTTTAAGAGTTAATGTGCCGACTATTTTTGTGAGCGGTGGGCCTATGCGAGCAGGAGTAAATAAACACGGAGAAAAAATCAGTCTAAGTTCTGTTTTTGAAGCAGTGGGAGCTTATGAGGCTAAAAAAATCAATGAAGATGATTTAAAAGATATAGAATGCAAAGCTTGTCCTAGCGGTGGATCTTGCTCGGGTATGTTTACTGCAAATTCTATGAATACTTTATGTGAAGCTATGGGCATAGCGCTTGAAGGAAATGGAACTATTTTAGCACTTAGCAAAGAAAGAGAAGAGCTTTTAAGAAAGGCTGCGCGTAGAATTTGCGAGATTGCCCTAGATGAGCGTTTTAAAATTCGCAATATCATTACTAAAAAGTCCATTAACAATGCTTTAGTTGTTGATATGGCTATGGGTGGAAGCTCAAATACTATCTTACATATGCTTGCCATTGCTTATGAAGCAGGTGTAAATTTGGATATAAAAGAACTCAATCACATCAGTGCTAATGTGGCTCATATAGCCAAAATTGCTCCATCTTTAAATACTGTTTATATGGAAGATATACACAAAGCAGGTGGAGTAAGTGCAGTAATGGCTGAAATAGCTAAAAAACCAGGCCATATTTTAGAACTTGATACTCTAGATATTGGCGGAAAAACTTTAAAAGAACGCATTGAGAATGCTAGCATTAAAGATGAAAATATTATAAGAAAAATAGACAATGCCTATTCAAATGTAGGTGGACTTGCTATACTTTTTGGAAATTTAGCAGAACAAGGCTGTGTGATAAAAACTGCAGGTATTATGGGTGAACGTAAATTCAAAGGTAAAGCGGTTTGTTTTAATTCTCAAGAAGAAGCCATTAAAGGCATTATAAAAGGTAAAGTTAAAGAAGGTGATGTGTGTGTGATACGCTATGAAGGACCAAAGGGTGGACCTGGCATGCAAGAAATGCTTAGTCCAACCTCATTGCTCACAGGCATGGGACTTGGTGCCAAAGTAGCACTTATAACAGATGGTCGTTTTAGCGGAGCTACAAGAGGGCTTAGTATAGGTCACATTTCTCCTGAAGCTGCAGAAGGTGGACTTATAGCGCTTTTAGAAGATGGCGATGAGATAGAAATTGATGTGGATAATTACAGTATCAATGTAAATTTAAACCAAGATGAAATCGCCAAACGCAAAGCAAACTTTAAAATGCCAAATAAACAAATAAATTCAAGATGGCTTAAAATGTATCAAAAGCTTGTAAGCAATGCTAGCAAAGGCGGGGTTTTAGACTTAGAATAATTTTCTTAATTTCTTAGAGAAATTAAGAAATATCTTTTAAATGTGAAAACAAAAATATGAAAAATTATGTTAAAGTGGCCGGGAGAAAGGGATTCGAACCCCTGGAGGTGTGACCCTCAACGGTTTTCAAGACCGCCGCTTTCGACCACTCAGCCATCTCCCGAAAGAATAAAAATATCAAGTGTTAACATCGCATTGGAGGCGACATCCGGATTCGAACCGGAGATCAAGGCTTTGCAGGCCCATGCCTTACCGCTTGGCTATGTCGCCTTGAGTTACCAAAAAGTGGTGCCCGAGGCCGGACTTGAACCGGCACGGAAGAAAAATTCCGAGGGATTTTAAGTCCCTTGTGTCTACCAATTCCACCACCCGGGCGGGTGATAATGGAGCGGGAAACGAGATTCGAACTCGCGACCCCAACCTTGGCAAGGTTGTGCTCTACCCCTGAGCTATTCCCGCATATAAAATTGAAATTATACCTATTAAAGCTTAAATATATATAAAAAATTACAATAATCAAATAAACTTATTATTAAAATTAATAATATTTTTATAATCAATATGATATAAAACTGAGTCTGATTTAATCAATTTAAAATATTACAATGGAGGTATTTATGTTCAGCTTTAAAAGCTTATCAAGTAAATTAACATTTATAACCTGTTTGTTAATTATAGCAATTTTAACCGTAGTTAATGTTATAAACTACTATGAATCTAAAAAAACAATCAATGATTATCTGTATGAAATACAGATGAAAACAATGCTAGATGTTACAAAGGTATATGAACTTTATGGTAGTTCAAAAAGAGCAGCAATCAACTCTCTTGGACACTCGATCTCTTCCAAACCAAATATGCATCAAGACGAAATTATAGATATTTTAGGCACTCTAAAACAGTCATCAGATTTTGAACTTGTTTACATTGGATTTGAAGACACTGGTAAAACTTACAGATCCAACAAAGTTATTAATGATATCACAAGTGGATATGATACTAAAAATAGACCTTGGTATAAAGAAGCAAAGGCTGCTGGCAAACTAATCGTTACCGATCCTTATGTCTCTGCTTCTAGCGGTCAAATAACTGTAACATATGCTGCACCAATTTATTCAAGTGGTAAATTTATAGGTGTTGCAGCAGGAGATTATGATCTTTCAAGGTTTTCAACCGATGTTTTATCGCTGGGGCACTCTAATAGCTCTTATGTTGCAGTTTATGATAGAGAAGGTATTATAACCTTCCATGAAGACAAAGAAAGAATGCTTACTAAAAACGATTTAAGTGTCAATATAGCAAACGCTATAAAAGCTAATCCTGATTTAGCTGATCCAAGCAAAGAAGAAACCTTGTTTTATGCTAAAGATGGAGCAGGTAAAACCCAAGTGGTAACTTGCAATCAAGCATTAAATCCCAAATATGTAATTTGTTCGATTACAGATGAATCTATATATACTGACGCGGTAAACAAATTGTTATTTCAACAAATTATAATTGCAATTATAGCTATAACAATAGCTTTGCTTCTAGTAAGATTTGCTATTATTAGAAATTTAAAGCCTATTGCGATTATCACTACC
>NZ_JANQCY010000022.1:0-6267 GCF_024723595.1 Campylobacter sp. LMG 7929
AAAAGAGATATAGCTAGTGTTATTGATTATAGAAATATGGTTTGTATTAATAGTAAAAAAAGAAATAAAATCAATAAGTCAAAAAAGTTGGGTATAGAGATTTTTTATAATGAAAAATTTAAAGATTTTATAAATTTAGAAAACGAAGTTTTAGGTAAGTATCATAATACAAAAGCTGTTCACACAAGTGATGAAATGGAGTATTTGAAATCATTTTTTTTAAATAATATTCATCTTTATGAAGCCAGACAAGGCGAACAAATTTTAGCTGGTGTTGTTATTTATGAGTATGATAATGTAATTCATACGCAATATATGGCAAATAGTGATGAAGGTAGAAAAGTTGGGGCACTTGATTTGCTAGTAGATTTTTTAATTAATGAAAAATATGCAGATAGAGAATATTTTGATTTTGGAATTTCTACTGAAAATGGTGGGAAATTTTTAAATCAAGGTTTGATTTCACAAAAGGAAGAATTTGGTGGAAGAGGAATTGTATATGATTTTTATGAGTTATGTATTTAATGTAAAGCATTTTGATCTTTAAAGATTAAAATGCTTTACAAACTATTGATATTTAGTCATATCTTCAAAATTTATTATATAGTCTTTTGGATCATATTTTTTTGATGCTATAACCATTAAAACACAATCTTTACTAAAATCTGTGAATTCTCTCCAGATCATATTTCCTATATACAAACCTTTAGATGGACTATTTAGTTTAATTCTAAATTCTTCTTTCCCATTAGACAGATAAAAGCTACATTGCCCGCTGACGCAAACACAAATTTGCTCCAAATCTTTATGGGCATGTTTACCCCTAATAGCATTTTGATCTAAGTTATAGATATAGTAAATTCTTTTTATTTTGAATGGAATTTCATCGTTTTCTTGTAGTGCGATTAAACTTCCGCTTTCGGTAATATGCTCTTCAAAATTTAATATTTTAATATTTTTCAAATAAATCCCCTTTTTTTAGATTTTGCAAAAAATAATATATTATGATAATATATCTATTTCGTTGAAAAATTGATTAATCTTATAAATTATTTTTATAAAATAAGTTTTTGAAAAATGAGATTATAATGAAAAAAGCAAACAAGAAAAATGTAATTTTACTCGGTGGAAGCAATTCTGTTGCGTTAAATGGTTTAAATTATGGAATTAAAAAGTGGTTAAATAAAGATAAGTATGAATTTTATAATTTAGCTTTAGGAGCTTGCACTGCTGTACAAAATTTGTATGAACTTCATAGGTTAAAAAACCAAAGTATTTTAAAAAATATTGAATTAATTGTTACAGAATCGAATATAAATGAAATTAATCAAAATAGTGAAGTTCATGAAAAATTACCAATAGAAATTATTGCTAGAAATTTAAAATGGTTTTATGAAAAACTTGCAGCATTTCAAACAAAAATATTAGTTTTGATTTTACCATATCCTATCGGAAACTATAAAATTATAAATAAAATACATAAAAAAATGTGCATAGAATATGGTTTTAATTGTATTGATATGCAAGAATATTATGAGTGTAAAAATCTTGTAGAATTTGGCAAAAGAATAGATGTAGCTCATCAACAATTTTCTATTATGAACGAATTGGGAAAAAGGATAGTTTTTAATCTAGAAAATTTTAAATTTTCTAGACCTATAAAATTTTTAGATGAAGAGAAATTATTTAAAATTGTTACTCCCGCAGAGCTAGAGTGTGTAAAAGGGGAGATTTCAAAACAAGTTGTAAAGAATTCATTATTTGAAGAAGTTATTTATAGAATAGATAATTCTACGATTTTAAAATTCCCCAAACACTTTTCAAATTGGAGGATAGTTTCTATACATACATGGAATTCACAAGGAAAATTTGTCAAAGGGGAACATTTAATTAATTATTCAAAATGTATTTTTGAAAATAGAAAATTTAGTTTAAGCAAGGATGTTAATTTTTCAAACCTAGTGGTGGAATTTCATAATGATTTTATTGTTGATGAGGATACTAATATATTTGTATCTAATAATTTTAAACCTGAAGTGGAGGAACATCATCAGGCTGTAAGATTTTGGATGAGTAACTCTAAAATACACAATTATGTAGACCTAGTATCTATTTTTTTAGTTTATTCTGGGTCAAATTGTTATAATATGCGGATAAATTTTAAAAGTCTATTAGCTGAAAATATAGAAATTTCAGAAGAATATAATTTTAATTATATTCTTCCGCCAATAGAACTCTATAAGGAAATTATAGATGAGTATTGTGCCGCAATGGATCCTAAAAAATTTGATTTTTTACAGAAGCAGATCCAAGATTTAAAAAATGAAAGACAAGAATTAGAACAAAATAATAATCAGCAAATTCAAAGTTTAATTATCGAAAAGAATATAATGCAAGATCAAATTTTAAAGTTGCAGAATAATCAAAAATCTGTTTTTATTAAACAACTAACTACAGAGTCAAAAATTATTTCGGATTTAGTTACTTTAAATTTGGCTAAAGCAAGAATCCAAAACCAACTCTCTTATAAACTAGGTCAAGCTATGATAGTAAATTCTAAATCTTTCTTTGGTTATATAAGAATGCCTTTTGTACTATCATATATATATGATAAGCACAAACAAGAACAAAAAATCTATCAGGAAAAGATAAAAAATGATCCATCATTAGCATTACCTCCATTAGAAGATTATCCTGATTATAAAGAGGCTTTAAAAGAAAAAGAATGTTTAACCTACAAATTAGGTCAAGCTCTTATACAAGCTAATAAAATTTGGTATGGGGGGGGGTATATCAAGTTGCTGTTTGAAATTAGGAAGTTGAAAAGAGATTTTAGAAATAAAAAAATTTGATATAATCTTTCTTTTAATTAAAGAGAGATTATGAAAATTTATACTACATCAAAAAAACTAAAGGAAAATGCTAAAAATTTTTATAAAATAGCTCTATATCATGCCTATAAAAACATCACAAAAGAAGATATTTTTTTAGGTTGGGGTAGAAAAAAGTCAGGTTTAAAAGCCGTGGCACTAGCTAAAAAGTATAATATAAAATTTTTACTTTTAGAAGATGGCTTTTTGCGCTCATTAAATTTAGGTGTAGAAAATAGTCCAAGTTTTTCTATCATCAAAGATGATGTGGGAATTTACTATGATGCGACTGCACCATCTAAACTTGAAAATATTTTAAATTCTTATGCGTTTAGCTCTAAAGAATTAGAACAATCAAAAAAAGCTATAGAACTTATAAAAAAAGAAAAGCTTGGCAAGTATAATAATAATCTTTGCGTGCCAAAAGAGCTTTTTGGTTCTAATGAAAAACGCGTATTAATCATCACTCAAGTAGCAAATGACGCTTCTCTTAAATTTGGCTTAGCTGATAATTTTTCAACTCAAGATATCATAAATGATGCTATCAAAGAAAATCCAAATGCTAAAATATACATTAAAATTCATCCCGATGTATTAAGTGGTAAAAAGCAAAGTGATTTTAACGTACAAGATTTGCCAAGTAAATGTCTAGTTATAAAAGAAAATTACAATCCCATAGAATTATTAAGTCATTTTAAGAGAGTCTATACTAAAACTTCTGGCATGGGTTTTGAAGCTTTGATGTTAGAATGCGAATGTGTGTGTTATGGTATGCCATTTTATGCAGGTTGGGGTTTAACTCAAGATAAGTTAGAGTGCAAAAGAAGACTTAAAAAAAGAAGTTTAGAAGAGGTTTTTTATGCTGCTTATATTTTATATAGTGAGTATTTTAATCCTTACTTAAATCAAAAAAGTGATATTTTTGATACTATTCATACCCTAACAAAATATAAAAAGATAGAACAAGCTAATTCTAATACTTTGTATTTTTTAGGTTTTACTTTGTGGAAGCGTTGGTTTATGAAGCCATTTTTTAAAGCTAAAAGTAACAAAATCATTTTTTTAAACTCGCTTGATGAACTTTACAAAGCGAATTTAAATCCTGAGGATAAAATTTTCATTTGGGGTAAAAAGTATGATAAAGCTTTATTAGTCAAAGATTTTAATAATGAAATTTTATTAGTAGAAGATGGCTTTTTGCGCTCGGTTTTTTTAGGTTCAGATCTTACACGCCCTTTTTCTTTGATAATAGATAGTAAAGGCTTGTATGTTGATCCAAGTAAGCCAAGTGATTTAGAAGATATTTTGCAAAATCACATTTTTGATGAGAGTTTAAAACAAAGAGCCAAAAAATTAATTACTACCATCACGCAAAATAAATTTTCAAAGTACAATGGCCTAAAGCATGAAACATTAAATTTTAATACAAATAAAAAAATCATCTTAATCCCTGCTCAAGTAGAAGATGATGCTTCTATGATCTTAGGTGGTGCAGGTTATGATACCTTAAAACTTTTACAAAGTGTAAGAAAGGTCAATGAAAACGCCTTTATAGTTTTTAAACCTCACCCTGATGTATTAAGTGGTAACCGCAAAGGTTTAAAAGATAAAAACATTATTTTAAAATATTGTGATGAGATTATAGAAAATATCAGCATAGATAGTGCTATAAATGCGAGTGATGAAGTTCATACTATAACCTCCACAAGTGGTTTTGACGCTCTTTTGCGTGGCAAAAAAGTAGTGGTATATGGTATGCCTTTTTATGCAGGTTGGGGTTTGACAAGCGATTTGCATGAAATTCCAAGACGCACAAGAGTGCTTAGTTTAGAAGAGCTTGTCGCTGGTGTTTTGATCCTTTATCCAAGATATATCCATCCAAAAAGTAAAAATTTATGTGAAGTTGAGCTTGCTTTAGATATAATGTTAAAAATGCAAAAAGATTATTTTTCTAAATTTTATTTGCGTTGGTTTATGGATATAAGAATTTATATATTAAGAAAAATAAGAAGATTAGTAGAATTTATTTTAATTAGATGAATTTAAGTAAGAAGTTAAAAAAATTTTCTGGTAAAAATGTTTTATTACTCCAAGGACCTGTGGGTGGATTTTTTCGTAAAATTGCTACAAAAATTCCGCAAGCTAAGGTTTATAAAGTAAATTTTAATGGTGGAGATTTTTTCTTTTATCCTTTTAAAAGTATTAATTACACTAAAAGTTTAGCCGAGCTTGAAGACTTTTATAAAAAGCTTTTTGAAGAAAAACAAATTCAAGTTGTTATTATGTACAATGATTGTAGAAAAGTGCATGAAATCGCCATTAGCGTTGCTAAGCAAATGGGTATTGAAGTATGGATTTTTGAAGAAGGTTATATAAGACCAAACTTCATTACTTTTGAAAAAGATGGAGTGAATGCAAACTCGACCTTACCAAGAGAAAAAGAATTTTATCTAAGTCAGAAAAAATTTGATAAAGATTTTAAATTTAAAACTTTCTCAAGAACTTTTAGAAATATGGCCTTTGCTTCGTTTTTATACTGGCTTTTTGCTTTTTTATTTTCTTGGTATTTTAATAATTCTTTACATCATAGAAGTTTAAAATTATTTGATTTTTTACCTTGGCTTTGCTCAGTATATAGAAAAAACAAATACAAAATCACAGAAAAAAGTTTAAATGAAAAAATTCTTTCTTTAAAACAAAAGTATTTTTTAGCTATTTTACAAGTGCATAATGATACTCAACTATCTCATCATTATAAAAAAACTACAGAAAAATTTATAGAAGAGGTAATCATCTCTTTTGCTAATCATGCTAAAGCAAAGTCTTATCTAGTTTTTAAGCACCATCCTATGGATCGTGGCTACAGAGACTATACTAAGCTTATAGAAGATTTGAGTTTAAAATACAATGTCGAGGGTAGAATTTTATATGTACATGATTTGCACTTACCTACGCTCTTAATCAATGCAAGAGGTACTATAGTCATAAATAGCACAGTAGGACTTTCTGCTTTATATCACAATAGCCCTTTAAAAGTTATGGGAAAAGCCTTTTATGATGTAGAAGGTTTGACTTATCAAAAAAGTTTGCATACTTTTTGGAAAGAATGCAGGGCATATAAACCCGATGTTGTTTTGCACGCTAAATTTAGAAATTATGTGATATATAAAACCCAAGTTAATGGGAATTTTTTCAAAAATACTAGTTTGGATTAAATTTTCTTTTTATAGTTTTTTGCAATCTTTTTTAGTTTAAAAGGTAAGCTTAAATACCCTATTTTAAAAGGAGTTCTTGAAGCTTGTAAAAGTGCATTACCTAAAAGATAGGGCAAATGTGTTTTGGCTATTTGAGCATGTTTATAGTCTGCATAAGCTTTTAGTGGCGGTAGATTTTTTTG
>NZ_JANQCY010000023.1:0-5871 GCF_024723595.1 Campylobacter sp. LMG 7929
TTAATAAAACTTTAAGCTTTTATTGCTATAATTTCATTTCCTTTTTAAACGAAAGGGTTTTAAAAAGCTAAGACTTTTTGTCTTAATTTTTTAGTATTTGTTCTTTAAATTATTAATATTGTTAATCAAATCTTATAGTCAATCTTTGAAATCTAAATAAGTGATCGATTGAGCCAGAAAGATTTATTTTTAAATCTTAACAATCAACTTTTTCTTTGAAGAAAAAGATTAAACTTATCCAATTATTTTTTTATGGAGAGTTTGATCCTGGCTCAGAGTGAACGCTGGCGGCGTGCCTAATACATGCAAGTCGAACGATGAAGCTTTTAGCTTGCTAGAAGTGGATTAGTGGCGCACGGGTGAGTAAGGTATAGTTAATCTGCCCTACACAAGAGGACAACAGTTGGAAACGACTGCTAATACTCTATACTCCTGCTTAACACAAGTTGAGTAGGGAAAGTTTTTTCGGTGTAGGATGAGACTATATAGTATCAGCTAGTTGGTGAGGTAATGGCTCACCAAGGCTATGACGCTTAACTGGTCTGAGAGGATGATCAGTCACACTGGAACTGAGACACGGTCCAGACTCCTACGGGAGGCAGCAGTAGGGAATATTGCGCAATGGGGGAAACCCTGACGCAGCAACGCCGCGTGGAGGATGACACTTTTCGGAGCGTAAACTCCTTTTCTTAGGGAAGAATTCTGACGGTACCTAAGGAATAAGCACCGGCTAACTCCGTGCCAGCAGCCGCGGTAATACGGAGGGTGCAAGCGTTACTCGGAATCACTGGGCGTAAAGGGCGCGTAGGCGGATTATCAAGTCTCTTGTGAAATCCAACGGCTTAACCGTTGAACTGCTTGGGAAACTGGTAGTCTAGAGTGAGGGAGAGGCAGATGGAATTGGTGGTGTAGGGGTAAAATCCGTAGATATCACCAAGAATACCCATTGCGAAGGCGATCTGCTGGAACTTAACTGACGCTAAGGCGCGAAAGCGTGGGGAGCAAACAGGATTAGATACCCTGGTAGTCCACGCCCTAAACGATGTACACTAGTTGTTGGGGTGCTAGTCATCTCAGTAATGCAGCTAACGCATTAAGTGTACCGCCTGGGGAGTACGGTCGCAAGATTAAAACTCAAAGGAATAGACGGGGACCCGCACAAGCGGTGGAGCATGTGGTTTAATTCGAAGATACGCGAAGAACCTTACCTGGGCTTGATATCCTAAGAACCTTTTAGAGATAAGAGGGTGCTAGCTTGCTAGAACTTAGAGACAGGTGCTGCACGGCTGTCGTCAGCTCGTGTCGTGAGATGTTGGGTTAAGTCCCGCAACGAGCGCAACCCACGTATTTAGTTGCTAACGGTTCGGCCGAGCACTCTAAATAGACTGCCTTCGTAAGGAGGAGGAAGGTGTGGACGACGTCAAGTCATCATGGCCCTTATGCCCAGGGCGACACACGTGCTACAATGGCATATACAATGAGACGCAATACCGCGAGGTGGAGCAAATCTATAAAATATGTCCCAGTTCGGATTGTTCTCTGCAACTCGAGAGCATGAAGCCGGAATCGCTAGTAATCGTAGATCAGCCATGCTACGGTGAATACGTTCCCGGGTCTTGTACTCACCGCCCGTCACACCATGGGAGTTGATTTCACTCGAAGCCGGAATACTAAACTAGTTACCGTCCACAGTGGAATCAGCGACTGGGGTGAAGTCGTAACAAGGTAACCGTAGGAGAACCTGCGGTTGGATCACCTCCTTTCTAGAGTACAAACTGATAAGTCTCACAACTATCAGTTCATATATAGACTCAATCATCCTTGTTTAGATTTCAAAGATTGATGAAAAGCTAATTTTGGGGAATTAGCTCAGCTGGGAGAGCGCCTGCTTTGCACGCAGGAGGTCAGCGGTTCGATCCCGCTATTCTCCACCATTTATTAAGGGCCTATAGCTCAGCTGGTTAGAGTGCACCCCTGATAAGGGTGAGGTCACAAGTTCAAGTCTTGTTAGGCCCACCATAAAAAAAGATTTGTTTATCAATTCTGAGTTAAAGTTTTAAAACTTAAAGCAAGTATATAGCTAATAATAAAGCAGTAAATAAAGTAAAATACTTTATTGTCTATGTTTTTAAATTATTTAAACTCTTTATATATACTTCCTTTAGGTTTTAAGACCTAAGCTAAATAAATAATAGAATATTTTATATATTAGATTAGTTATTTAATGTTATTTGAATTATCATTGTTAAGAGTCACAAGCAAGTTTTAATAAAAACAATTTTACAGGACTTGTTAAAGGATAAAACCTAACTATCTTTTCTTTAGCTTTTAGTTAAAGACAAGTTTTAAACTCACAGCTTAGTGAGACTAATATTTTTAGTTTTATTAAGTGTTTAAATGCTTTCCGTCTTAAGATAGTAAAGTCTTATCATAAAAACTTTAACAAGGAAGTGATGCGTTTTAGAATGAATTTAAAAGGTAAGCTATTAAGAGCGAATGGTGGATGCCTTGGCTGGTAAAGGCGATGAAGGACGTACTAGACTGCGATAAGCTACGGGGAGCTGTCAAGAAGCTTTGATCCGTAGATTTCCGAATGGGGCAACCCAGTATATAGAGATATATACTACCATAATGGAGCGAACGTAGGGAATTGAAACATCTTAGTACCTACAGGAAAAGAAATCAATAGAGATTGCGTCAGTAGCGGCGAGCGAAAGCGCAAGAGGGCAAACCCAGTGCTTGCACTGGGGGTTGTAGGACTGCAATGTGCAATAGGTGAGGTTAGTAGAACACTCTGGAAAGTGTAGCCATAGAGGGTGATAGTCCCGTATACGAAAACCAAACCTTAGCTAGCAGTATCCTGAGTAGGGCGGGACACGAGGAATCCTGTCTGAAGCTGGGTCGACCACGATCCAACCCTAAATACTACTACCAGACCGATAGTGCACAAGTACCGTGAGGGAAAGGTGAAAAGAACTGAGGTGATCAGAGTGAAATAGAACCTGAAACCATTTGCTTACAATCATTCAGAGCACTATGTAGCAATACAGTGTGATGGACTGCCTTTTGCATAATGAGCCTGCGAGTTGTGGTGTCTGGCAAGGTTAAGCACACGCGAAGCCGTAGCGAAAGCGAGTCTGAATAGGGCGCTTAAGTCAGATGCTGCAGACCCGAAACGAAGTGATCTATCCATGAGCAAGTTGAAGCTAGTGTAAGAACTAGTGGAGGACTGAACCGATAGGCGTTGAAAAGCCCCCGGATGACTTGTGGATAGGGGTGAAAGGCCAATCAAACTTCGTGATAGCTGGTTCTCTCCGAAATATATTTAGGTATAGCGTTGTGTCGTAGTATAAGGGGGTAGAGCACTGAATGGGCTAGGGCATACACCAATGTACCAAACCCTATCAAACTCCGAATACCTTATATGTAATCACAGCAGTCAGGCGGCGAGTGATAAAATCCGTCGTCAAGAGGGAAACAACCCAGACTACCAGCTAAGGTCCCTAAATCTTACTTAAGTGGAAAACGATGTGAAGTTACTTAAACAACCAGGAGGTTGGCTTAGAAGCAGCCATCCTTTAAAGAAAGCGTAATAGCTCACTGGTCTAGTGATTTTGCGCGGAAAATATAACGGGGCTAAAGTAAGTACCGAAGCTGTAGACTTGATTTTATCAAGTGGTAGGAGAGCGTTCTATTTGCGCCGAAGGTATACCGGTAAGGAGTGCTGGAGCGAATAGAAGTGAGCATGCAGGCATGAGTAGCGATAATTAATGTGAGAATCATTAACGCCGTAAACCCAAGGTTTCCTACGCGATGCTCGTCATCGTAGGGTTAGTCGGGTCCTAAGTCGAGTCCGAAAGGGGTAGACGATGGCAAATTGGTTAATATTCCAATACCAACATTAGTGTGCGATGGAAGGACGCTTAGGGCTAAGCAAGCTAGCGGATGGAAGTGCTAGTCTAAGGTCGTAGGAGGTTATATAGGCAAATCCGTATAACAATACTCCGAGAACTGAAAGGCTCTTCAAAGTCTTCGGACAGCGAGGAGAATTGCTGATGCCGTCGAGCCAAGAAAAGTTTCTAAGTTTAGCTAATGTTGCCCGTACCGTAAACCGACACAGGTGGGTGGGATGAGTATTCTAAGGCGCGTGGAAGAACTCTCTTTAAGGAACTCTGCAAAATAGCACCGTATCTTCGGTATAAGGTGTGGTTCGCTTCGTATTAGGATTTACTCCGAAAGCGAAGAAACTTACAACAAAGAGTCCCTCCCGACTGTTTACCAAAAACACAGCACTCTGCTAACTCGTAAGAGGATGTATAGGGTGTGACGCCTGCCCGGTGCTCGAAGGTTAATTGATGGGGTTAGCATTAGCGAAGCTCTTGATCGAAGCCCGAGTAAACGGCGGCCGTAACTATAACGGTCCTAAGGTAGCGAAATTCCTTGTCGGTTAAATACCGACCTGCATGAATGGCGTAACGAGATGGGAGCTGTCTCAAAGAGGGATCCAGTGAAATTGTAGTGGAGGTGAAAATTCCTCCTACCCGCGGCAAGACGGAAAGACCCCGTGGACCTTTACTACAGCTTGACACTGCTATTTGGATAAGAATGTGCAGGATAGGTGGGAGGCTTTGAGTATATGACGCCAGTTGTATATGAGCCGTTGTTGAGATACCACTCTTTCTTATTTGGGTAGCTAACCAGCTTGAGTTATCCTCAAGTGGGACAATGTCTGGTGGGTAGTTTGACTGGGGCGGTCGCCTCCCAAATAATAACGGAGGCTTACAAAGGTTGGCTCAGAACGGTTGGAAATCGTTCGTAGAGTATAAAGGTATAAGCCAGCTTAACTGCAAGACATACAAGTCAAGCAGAGACGAAAGTCGGTCTTAGTGATCCGGTGGTTCTGTGTGGAAGGGCCATCGCTCAAAGGATAAAAGGTACCCCGGGGATAACAGGCTGATCTCCCCCAAGAGCTCACATCGACGGGGAGGTTTGGCACCTCGATGTCGGCTCATCGCATCCTGGGGCTGGAGCAGGTCCCAAGGGTATGGCTGTTCGCCATTTAAAGCGGTACGCGAGCTGGGTTCAGAACGTCGTGAGACAGTTCGGTCCCTATCTGCCGTGGGCGTAAGAAGATTGAAGAGATTTGACCCTAGTACGAGAGGACCGGGTTGAACAAACCACTGGTGTAGCTGTTGTTCTGCCAAGAGCATCGCAGCGTAGCTAAGTTTGGAACGGATAAACGCTGAAAGCATCTAAGCGTGAAGCCAACTCTAAGATGAATCTTCTCTAAGCTCTCTAGAAGACTACTAGTTTGATAGGCTGGGTGTGTAATGGATGAAAGTCCTTTAGCTGACCAGTACTAATAGAGCATTTGGCTTATCTTATTTAAGCATCACTTCCTTGTTAAGGTTTTTAATAAAGCTTTGAATGTTTTTATATGAAATATTTATATAAAGATTATGTTCTTAAGTTTATAAAATCTTACAAGTAAAGTTTATATTAGAACTTGCTCTTAACATTGTTTTTTAAGTATTCTAAAACAATAAAGTGATTAGCTTAATAAAATATCTAAATATAAGAATAAGATGAAAACTAAAATAAAAATGATTTTTATATCTAAATCTTATTGATTGTTTTTATTATGCTATATTAAATAGAATATTTAAATAACAATGTCCGTGATTATACAGATGTGGAGACGCCTTGCTCCATCCCGAACCAAGAAGCTAAGCACATCGTGGGTGATGATACTACGCCTTACTGGCAGGGGGAAAGTAGCTCATTGCGGACTTGTTAATTCTCTTATTATTCTTACTTTATATATAATCTTATGTTTATTTTTATTGTTAGCTATTGAATTGGTTTATTTTT
>NZ_JANQCY010000024.1:0-4935 GCF_024723595.1 Campylobacter sp. LMG 7929
AATTTAATGTATAGTTGAGAAATTTATTTTTTAAATTTCTTATATATTTCTCTTCGATGTCCTATTTCGAATATAAAAATAAACAATTCATTATCATTAATTTCAGCAAGCATTCTATAATTACCCACTCTAAATCTATAAATACCTTTTAAATTACCCTTAAGTTCTTTTGCTAATTTTTTTTGGATTATCTGATTCTATTAAATTTTTAATAATCCAGCTCTTAATAATCCTTGCTACTTGCTGATCAAGTTTTTCAATTGATTTTTTGGCGCTACTTGAGAATTTTATCTCATACATTTTTAAATACTTCTTCAAAGCTATAAATATTATCTTTTTTAGCTTCTTTGAGTGAAATTAAAATTTTATTTTCATCTAAATTTAACTCATCTTCTATTTTTTCTAAAATAGTATCTCTTATAAATTTTGATAGTTGTAAATTATTAATTGCTAGATATTCTTTTAGTAAAATATCTTCTTGATCACTAATTCTTAACGATATTGTTCTCATGATTTTACCTTTGTATTATTTATAATACATTATAATACATTTTATAATCATCACAAAATAATATTTTATCTTAGTGCTTTTAATCTTCACATTGAAACAATAAAATAAGTATAAGAAATTAATTTAAATTGATTAAAATACAATATAATTATATTATATGATTTTGAGAAAGGAATTTCATGACTCTTATTATTGAAAATGTCAGTGAAGATTTTTTGCCTGCATTTAAAGGTTTAGCTAAAAGTATAAATGCTAAATGTAAAGTTTCTAAACCTAAACTAAGTAGTTTTGAAAATAAGATATTAAATGCAAGCAAAGAGCTTAGTAAGGAAAAAAAAGATAACACTGTATTAAGCTTTAATTCACATCAAGATTTTGTGAAAGCTTATCAAGATGGCAAAATATAAAATTTATTATCATAAAGATTTTATAAAAGCCTATAAAAAAATAAGCAACGAAGAGCGTAAAATAACAGATAAAGTCATTACAAAGCTTTCTAATGATGAAATTTTAGAACCCAAATATAAAGATCATCAATTAAAAGGCGCATTAAAAGATTTTAGAGAGTGTCACATAAAGTCTAATTTATTATTGATTTATCTAAAACATGATAAAGAACTAGAGTTAAATATTTTAAAACTAGGCAGTCATAGTAAATTATTTAAAAATTACTGAAAAGAATAATATCAAAATAACTCACAAAGAATTAAAAATACAATCTTAATCTATACTCTCTAAAGCTAATAAAAATAACAGCTTTTATCTTACAAAAAATATTTTTTATCTTACCAATATTAATTTTAAAGTTAAAATTAACAAATTAAATTATAAAACAGAATAAATACTAATATATCAATATTTAATGCTTATAAAAAAGACTTTATAAAGGACTTTTTGGGGATATATAAAGCACCTTTAGGGGCGAATTAAAGCACTTTTTTGGTAGATTTTAAGCAAAAAATAATAAAAAAAGAAAAAATGGACTTTATAAAGGACATTTAGGGGATATATAAAGGACTTTTATGTGTAAAAAATACGCTTAAAAAGCACTTAAAATAAACTTTATAAAGGACAAAAATGTAAAATATAAAAAACCCTTGCAAAATACTATAAAATAGGCATTTAAAAGCACTAAAAAACTTGATTTTTATTGTGAATTTTGGTATAATTTTAATATTAAATGTAAAGGAATAACAATGTATAAAAACACTAAATTAAAGATCACTTTTGTTGTGTTATTTGGATTAATTTTAATCAATATAGGTATTTTATTTATAAGCAAAAATGAAATATTTACTAAAACTCTTATAGGTTTAATAGCAACTACTTTCATTTTATATTATGTTTTAGCTTGGATAAATACTATTAAAAGTATTAAAGACAATAAATACATTAAACCAGCTTTTAAAGATATATTATTCTCTATATTAAAAAGTCCTTATTATATAATAAGATTTTTTCTTATAGGTAGAATCAAATATCTCGGAAATAATGAAAACAATTTGTATAAAAAAGATATAAACTATATTCTAGAAAATGCTAGAGCCATAGGAAATGATATAGTTACTCAGGTAGGTAATGTAACTTTTATAGGAAACAAAATGGTTTTATGGAAATAATACTCCCATAATTCTATGGGAGTTATTTTATTTTGTAATTTCAGCAAATGCGTCAGTAACCATTTTACTTCCTTTGACAATATTACCACCTGTTCTCTTAACTGCTCCATCTTTGAAATCCTTTTCTGTATTTTGCAGACCACTTGATACTTCTTTTTGAGTATTACCACTAGAATCTCCCCAAGTAGTACTTTGTCCTGTTTGATCTTGGTGTCCTTCTTTTAGCGTTTTAACATTATTTTGATATTGATCAGCGTGTTTAGTTGCTGAACCATCGACTTTTGATATGTTACTATTGTTAAACGAAGCAACTTCACCACTAGCGTGATAATTTTTATTACTAATTTCTCCTATATTATTTGATGGATTGTCAAATTCTCCAGCATTAAAATATTTAGATAATTGCTGTGGATTATTTACAGCCCAATTTTGGAAGTCATTCATAGCCATTGTAATAGCATGGTTTTTATTTCCAGTATTCCATGCGTTTGTAATTTCTGTATTATCACCAGATTTTATATAGTCATTAAGCGCTTTAGGAATAGAATTTACATTGACATTTTGAGATAAACTTTCAGTTGAACTATATTTATCAATAGCAGAATGTACTTGAGAAAATTCTTTACCTGTAAAGGTTGAGAAGGCATTATTAAGAGAAGCCCTAACAGATGAATCATTAGAGTAGGTAGAAGAAACATTGTTTGCAAATTCTTTATTCCATTGCTCCATTTCTTTATCTGATAAGGTATAAGTTCTACTAGTTCCATCTTTTTCTGTAACAGAAAATTCACTACCTACTACTACCATATTAGCTCCAGCTTTTAACGCGCCAGAAATTTCACTTGCTTTAGTATCTCCAGCTTGAGCCATTTTATCAAATGCTTTAGTGGCAGAAGCTTTAAATACTTCTTGTGCTTGAGCGTTAATACCATGAGAAGAAGAATGATCAAATGCCATGTTAGCAATATCCTGAGAAGTTCTTCCAGTTTTTAGAGTATCCCCAATTGCTTTTGATACATCATTGCTTGCGCTAGATTGCATTGTCTTAATAGAGCTTGCGTCAAGTCCAGTTATATTTGCAGAATTCACCCCATTATTATCATAGCTTACTTTTGAATTAGTATTAACATCTGTAACAGTATTTCCACCACCAGATATAGAATTAACAGAAAAACTATGATTATCTACATTATACGCCCCTAAACGAGAATTTATACCAGCATGCTTAGCAATAACTTCTTCACCTAAAGGAGAAGCTATTTTGGTTTCAGTAGATAAAGCTTGCTGATTTGTAAAACTTCCCGCACTTCTTGAAGCACCTTGTAGGGTTTGCGATAAAGATGAAGCCACTGACACAAAACCTTGCTCACTAGCTTTAGCTACTGCAAAAGCTAATAATGGAGTAAGCATTACAAGATAATTAATGAAATTTGTTTGCTCAGATATTTGTTTAAAGAAAGATAAGCTATTACTCATAGAAAAGCTTAATGAGCCATCTAATAACACTTGAACACTTTTTGATAGATTTAAATCATTAAAATAATTAATAATACTTAATATAGGAGTCCATAAAACTATCCATATACATAAGGTAAAAAACATTTTTATATGTCTAAAATCGCCAAACATAATAGAGAGTAAAGCCATAATATCCATGATAAACCTATAATTAAAACTGTTAAATAAGCTTTAGCTAGTGGTAAATAAGTTTGAGCCATCATACCTTGAGTTAGCATACTTGACATGAAGTTTTGCTCAGCTACTGCTGTATTTGTAGCTACTGCATTTGGATCAAGCCCTACCATTTTTGCAGTATTAATTAAAGAATCTCTTGAAGCATTAATTAACATAGCTTGCATTAATTGAGATCTTGCTTGTGTAGCTTGTCCTGAGAAAATTTCCCAAACACCCTGCATTGAAGCTCTATAAGCATTTTCATCTTTACTACCTAAAATACGCGCATGGATAGTTTCTATTTTTGGAGCTAAAGAACCTAAATCTTGCTTAATTAAAGCACCTGCTTGAGTACAAGATCTAATATTACCTTTATCTTTTTCCCCAAAATATAAAGTAAATTGACTACCCTTGCCTATTTCAAATAAATCCTCATATAAATTATCACTATGTCTAAAATTAGTATCCATTCTACCTTTATTTAATTCCATTCCATAAATAACACAGTTTCTAAAAAATAAATCAAGATTTTTTTGTGTTCTAGGACTAAATTGACTTAATTCTAAATCTGGTAAATCCATAGTAGATCTTAAAGTAAAACCAAATCCAGCATTAGAAAAATTAGTAGATTGTGGAGTAGAATAAAATTTTTCCATAGCTTTAGTAATGGAATCTTCCATTCTTGACATGAAAGAAAAAGTCAAACCAATACCAAGTGGAACTTGAGAAACTATATAGTCTTTACCTGTTACATTATCATGTATCATATATCTATGCTGAGCGTCATTTGGCGCTCTTAAAAAGCATTGCCAAATAATAACCATGATAAAAATCATTTTACCAAATTCAAATATAGGGCTAGTTCTTTCGTCCATTACTTTTTTAATAGCAAAAGTAAAAAAAGCAATAGCCATAACAATCTTAACCATATAATCAGCACCACTTGTTATACCTTTTATAGCTTGTAAAATATCATTTGCTACTTCGCCATAGCCCCAAGTAAAGATAATATGATTATCATCTATATTTGTAGCACCAAATAATAAAGAAGGTGCAAAAATTAAAGCACTAAGGAATAAAATATAAAATCTTTTCATCAATTATGTTAAAGAAGTTAAAGAGTTTGTTTGG
>NZ_JANQCY010000025.1:0-3036 GCF_024723595.1 Campylobacter sp. LMG 7929
CCAATATATCTCATCAAATTAATTTATACAAGTATTCATAACTTTTGAATTAAAGCTCGAAACACAAGTTTTTTTATAACCATCAGTTTCTGCTTCACCTATAACATCTATTTTGGAATCTTTTTTTATAAATTCATCCCCTATTAAACCAAATGATTTTACATTATAATGCACAAAATCAATTTCATTGTCTGTATTAGGAATATCCAAAACAGGTTTATAGGGCGACAACTTATAATCTCCTATTACTAAAAAACTTCCTAGTTTGTTTTGATATTCAATTTTATTTTTTATAGATGATAAATCCAATTGAGATAAAATACTATCTTGTTGTTTTTCTAGTAAAACTATTTTCGAAAGTAGACTATTAAGTACGCTAATATCAATTTGATTATTATTCTTCACATACTCGTTATAATCATTTTCAGCACTTTTTAACTGATTTTGAATTTCACCCAATTCTTTTATAAGTTGTTCAGAATTTACAACAAAATCCTTTAATTCGTTATTTAAAATTTCAGAAATACTTTTTCCTTTTTCAATAATTTTATCAATATTAATTTTAATATTATTAATATAAAAGGATTGAACTCCATTTTTAAATTTATCACTGTCAGCATTATTTAATCCGTTTGTTTGATAGGCTACTATAAAATCAATACTTTCAACTATTTTCAAAGCCTCTTTCTTGCTATTTGATGTATCTTTAATAAAATATTTTGAAATAAAAGCTACCTTTTCATCCAATGTCATTTCACTATAATTCTTTTCTGCCAACATTTCCAAAAGGGTATTAATATATATTTTATAATGTTGATTCGTGATATCAGCTAAAATTTCATCTTTTATAGTATCTTCATACAAATCATCCTTATCAAGAGCAACTTCCTCTTTTATAATAGAATCCACATTTGGCAAATTTATATCCACACTAGAAAATTCTGGTTTTTCCGGAAGCTTAACTATAGGCCTTACTATCATACTATCTTTGTTTAAGAAATCATTATATTTTATATACTTATCGCCATCATTATAAATATATACATTAATAGCATTTTTCCAAAGGTTTATATCAGAATTAACACCACTAAAATCATTTATGTAATGATAAAGATGTATATTGTTAAATTTTAAATTTACTTGTTTATTATCAAAAGCACTGATAAATTTTCCGCTTGTATTCTTACCATCACTTGCAAAAGACTGTATTTGAGAACCATTTTCGAAAAATAAATAAATATTATTAAAATTTAAATTGATCGAATTAAATATAGAACCACTTTCGATATACCCAATAAAACCTCCAGCATTAGCAAAATCATTTTTTCCATATGCCTGTATATTTTTTATATTATATAAACTTATATTGGAAAAATCACCAGTTCCTTGTCTTTGAATCCAACCTATAAATCCACCGGAATTAACAATCCCTTTTTTATCTTGTTCAAGCTTTCCAACAATCGCATCTATATTTTTTACAGTAATATTTGAAAACGATAAATTATCACTTCTATAGCCTTCTACCTTTCCAATAAAACCACCTACAACAGCACGAGTATTTTCTAAATTATTATTATTTATAGCTTCAATTTTTTCAGCTTCTAAACTAATATTGTTAAAAATTCCTCCATTAGCAAAACCTGCAAATCCTCCAGCATATGCATTACCAACATCATCAATCTCTCCACTTAACAATCCATTATTGTCATTGTTAATACTTTTAATTTTTTTAACACGGATATTGATATTACTAAATTTATTATTTCCAGAATCAATACTACCAACAAATCCACCAGCATAAGTATGACGCAATGTACTGAATGTGGATGTTATATTACTTATATCTAAATTTATATTTAAAAGTTGAGCATAATCAATATTACCAGAAAATCCACCCGTAACAAATCCCCCACTAATTTCTTCAATCCCTCTAATATCAATATTCTCAAAAAAACCTTCCCAAATCTCCCCAGCAAAACCACCTGTATATGTTGCCTTAGTTGTTTTATTATTTATTATTTTATTGATTTGAGAAAGATATATATTTTCAAATTTTCCATTATTTATACTACCAGCAAAACCACCAATATGAGATCTATTGTCTACACTGACGCCACTTAATTCATTTATATTATTGATATTGATTTTATTAAAATTTGCTCCGCTTACATATCCTACAAAACCACCTGTATATAAAACATCGTTTGTTTGCGTAGAAATACTAGCGATATTACTTAGCTCTATATTTTTAAAACTACTACCATTACTTGCATATCCTATAAATCCACCTGTAAATATTGAATTAGATTTAATGGAATTATTATTATAATCAATCTTTATATTTTTAAATTCAGAATTATTAGAATTCCCAAATATACCTACATACTCAGGTATATATTCAAGATTAGTTGTATCTATATTAATATTCTTAAGCGCAAATCCTTGTCCATCAAATGTTTTATTTGAAAAACCATTATCTACTATTATTTCCCAATTCTCATTATAAACATGACTTTTATATCCAACTATCATATTGGTACAACCATATCCATCTATACAATAATTTACATAGTTTTGCCAATCTTTTCCTTCTTCACCTTTACCTTGATTTCCATTAAAGTCTATATCATTAGTAAGTCTATACTCACCAGCTGTATCTCTAAAACCTTCTTTATTTTCATTCCACCCTTTAGCAAAGTGCCACCAATCTAAATCAGAGCCTATACCTACATATTCATATACTTTAAAATTGTTGTTTGAATTGTTAAATTTATTAAATACTTTAAAAGAATTAGGATTATAATAATATCCACTAGCATTTAAATACATAGAACCTTTAAAATTATTACCATCACTTCCTTGTATTTTTAAGCTTTGTAATTGATCTCCATTTATATTACCTACATCTACATAAACTTCATTACCTTGTAAGTTTATTTCATTAGCTGATATTATACCTGTTTGATTTTTCATTTTATCATCCCAACTAGTATCAGCACTTAACATTACTTTATTACCTTGTAAAGTAACGTTTTG
>NZ_JANQCY010000026.1:0-2733 GCF_024723595.1 Campylobacter sp. LMG 7929
TTGTTCCTTTTGATTTGTTTTTTTAAAATTAAGAGTTTTTATTTTTTAATATTTATTATTGATTAATCAAAATATTATTTAATACGAGTATTCATTAATATACTCGTTATTATTGCTAGGATATAGCTATCCTAGCAAAGTATTTTATAATCCTCCAACTACACAAGGATTCATAGTTTTATAATTATCACTTACTATGCAAGTTTTACTTTTTTGAAGTAAAGAGGTTTCATCTACTTCTTCAGTTTCTTCTTCATCATCTAAAGTTTCATCACCTATTAAATTAAGAGAAGCAGTTTGTTCAAAGTCAGGTAAATCTCCACCTTGAGAATTATCTATATCAGGAAATTCAGGTTTATCTACATCAGGATTTAAACTTAGCAAAAAAGGATTAAAATTAAAATTGTCATATCCCAATGTCTCATTAATATATTTAGTATAAGTGGATTTTATATTATCATTGATATTCTTAGCATCAACATATGCATTGGAATAACTATTATAAGCATTAAGCCAATTATCAAAAGCTTGAGTGAATTTAGGATCATTGTAGCTTAGCTTACCTTTATTGACTAAATCTAATAATCTATTAAATTCAGCTTGGGCTTTAAAATAGTCTTGCTCTTTGTCTTTAAAGATTTGCTCTAGCTCTTTGTATTTGTTATATTCAGCTATTAATTTATCTTTATTATCATTTAAATAGCTAAATAAAGCTTCATTGTTATCTAGAGTTGTTTTGCTTTGATTTTGCAAAGATATAAATAAATCTTTTGCTTCATTTGATATTCTATTTTTATCAAATGTTTCATTCTTAGTATAATAAGTCAGAAAATCTAAACTTTGCAAAATACCTCTGGCTTCATTCTCATCTTTTATATTAAAATATCTTTGAATAAAAGCTATTTTTTCACCTTCTGTGGTATTTAGATTAAATTTGCTATAAACTTCTAACAATTCTTCTAATTTAGCTATATCTACAACATATCCTTTTTGAGTGATATCTTCTATGATTTGAGTGATTACTTCTTTATTGAGGTCGTCTTGTTCTAAAGATGCATCAGAATGATTAGGTTTTTCTATGGTACTAGTTTTAGATAAAAAATCTTTATAAACACTTTCTTGATTATTATCATTATAAGTGTGGATTTGAATTTTATCGTTAGTATTACCCCAATAGCTTTGATCAGCCGTAGCATTAGCTAAATCGTTTTTGTGATGATAGATGTGGATGTTGTTAAAAGATGCATATCTATCATCTGTCAAGTTGCCGAAAAATTTACCTATTTCATTGTCACTATTTATCATTATATCTTTATTAAAATATATGTAAATATTTTCAAATTTTGCATTAAATCGATTATCACCCTCAATAAGCCCAACAAAACCTCCAGAATAAGCTTTATGATTTGCATAATTAGTATTTACAGCGCTAATTGTTCCTATATTTTCTAAATAAATATTGGAAAATATACCTCCACCGATGTTATATGAGCTATGAATACCTATAAAGCCACCTGCAGATATATGTCCATCGGAAGGAATATATAAAGATCCATCATTTACAACTTTAATACTCTCTATATTTTTTAAAGATATATTAAAAATATGACTTGGCCCATCTACACTAGAAGCAAAACCTCCTGCTGATATTTTACCTTCAATATTTCCAATGTCATTTATTGAAACATTACTTATTAAAATTCCTGAATGCATATAATTTTCAGTTAAAATAGAACCGGCAAATCCACCAACCGAACCTTCAGATTTAATACTTCCAATATCATTTAACGAGACATCATAAACTATGGAATCACGTAATATGCCAGCAAATCCACCAGATGTTGCGGAAAAATGTCCAGTATTTGAATTGTTTATCTCATTTATTTTTTTTATGGAAATATTATAAAAATTTCCCCATCGAGAAGACCCAATAAAACCACCAACTTCGCCATTTTCTGTTGTAGCTATAATACTTCCATCCATATAATCTACATTGATATTTTTAAAAGTAGCATTTTCCGCTGAACCAAAAATGCCTACATACATTGGCTTATTATCTAATCTTGTGGTATCTATATTAATATTTTTAAGTGTAAATCCTTGCCCATCGAAAGTCTTTGTAAAAGAATTATTGTGGCCTACTATCATATTAGTAAATTCGTTAGCATCTTTTTTACCATCACCGTTTAAGTCTACCCAATAATTTGCATAGTTTTGCCAATCTTTACCTTCTACCCCTTTACCTTGATTACCACTAAAATCTATATCATCTACCAATCTGAACTCATCAATTTCTCTAATATTACCCAAACCTTCATTCCAACCTTTTGCAAAGTGCCACCATTCTATAGCATTATCTTTTTCATTTCCCATATTACCTATAGTTAGAGCTTTTTTGAAATTAGAGCTTCCTGTATGAGTTGCACCACTAGAATCTTTATAATTTACTACATTTACTTTTACATTATCACCAAAACTATAATCATCTTCTGCAAATTTTATCATTTGTCTTTGAGTGTAAATAGCATTGGCTGTTACATCTACTTTACCACTTGTAGTTTTAAATTTTGCCATATCCTTGTCTATATAAACTTCATTCCCCACCAAATGAACTTTATTGGCTGAATTACCACTTGGTTTTTTTAAAGCATCACCACTAACATTATCATTATGTTTGCCATTGATATGGCCACCATTGATACTTACCTTATTCCCTATAAGTAATACATCATT
>NZ_JANQCY010000027.1:0-1915 GCF_024723595.1 Campylobacter sp. LMG 7929
AAAAATACACCCCACCACTTAAATATAATTTCATTCTATGCTCATCATCGTATTTGTATTGATGTAATGCTCTTGCTGCATCAAGCTTTATATAATATTCATTAGTTTTATTATAAAGTACTTGCAAACCTACTGCATCTAAAAAATGCTCATCTGCTAATCTATTCCCTGAATCTTTTTCATACCAAGCATAACCTATATCATAAAAAGGAGTAAAATAAAAATTAGTATTTGGTATATTTATTCTTATACCAAAGTTAGCTACTATGGTATTATCTCCATCACCCTCACCATTATCATAAGCTCTTACTCCATAAGCTCCACCCAAAGAGGAACTCTCAGAAGAATCTAATTCAAAATTCCCTAATACCTTTTGATAGTTTATATTTAATGTATGCGTAATGTATTCATTAATACTATAATAATTATTCACACTAGCATTGAGTTTTCTAAACCAGCCAAAAGTTTTGCTACCAATTTTAAAATCACTATCATCATATACCTTACCTATACTTACCTTAGCACTATAACTTAAGGTATTATTCTCAAATCCTCTAAACAAACCCTCTAAACCCATACTACCTACATTAGAATGTTTATCGGTAGTAAAAAAACCAAACAAAATACTATCACTAAGTATTTTATGATAAATACTAGAAGTAAGATATAAAGAGGAATTAGTATTAATCCACACAGGATAAGAAAAATCTACACCAAAATTTCTAGAAGTGCCATAAAATCCTGCATCTTTATATTCCCCACCTAAAGAATAAGATCCTTGAGATATACTTGGAGTAATTTTTAAATTTCCTAAAAAGAAAGTATAACTAGCTCCATAGTTGATTTGATTTTCATTGCTTGATTGTAAGTAAAAATTATAATAATCTCCCATATTAAATATAGAATTAAATCCCATACTAATACCAGATCTAATATCCCCTGCACTTTCAATACCATAATTATCAGCATATAATAATACATTAGCCTTAGTATCAGGTACTACTTCTATAACTACATCAGTTTCACCTACATTCTCTCCTGCTTGTAAACCTGCTAGGGTTTGTACTCCATACATTTCATTGACTTTATATACACTATCTTCTATGAGTTTAGTAGAGATGATTTTACCTTTGATTCTTTCATTAAGTTTACTTTCAAAAAAATGATCTTTTATAGTAGTTTTATTCTTTACTATATACTTACCTAATGTTCCTAAGGCTATATTTATTTGTACACTATCATCAAATTCTTGTTGGGGTACATAAGCTGTTGCTGCAGGATAGCCATTAACTTGGAAATAATAAGCAATGATATTAGATATATCTTGTAAATCTTGTAAGCTAAATTTTTTAGTACTAAACTCACTAATAAGTAATTGTAAATCCTCTTCTTTAATACCTAGCTTTTCAAAGCTAGTGTTTTCATTAGTGATAACAAATTTGTATTTGGTTATTACTTTTTTAGTTGTATTAGTATTAGTTTGGTTGTTTGTATTAGTAGTGTTATTATTGGTTTGATTACTTGTATTATTGTTGGTATCGACTTGATTGTTTAATTTGGTAGTATCATTATTAAAACTATTATTAGTTGGGTTAGAATTATTATCATTTACACTAGTATTAGCTTTATCATTGTTTGTATTGTTAGTTTCCCCATTAGCTTCCTCTTCTTGATTTAGTTTTTCTTTTAATTCTTTCTTTTTTTCTTCAAAGTCTTTTTTAGCTTCTTGAGCTTTTTCATAATCATCTTTAGTTTTTAGATTTTCTTTGATGGCTTTGTTTTGAGGGAGGTTTCTATCAGGGGATAATTCTATAACCTTTTCTATATCATTTTTAGCTATGGTAATACTTCCATTATTAGCATAGACTAAAGAGCTAAGTGCTATAGTACTAAGTAAGAGTTTTTTCATGGTTGT
>NZ_JANQCY010000028.1:0-1797 GCF_024723595.1 Campylobacter sp. LMG 7929
TTACCCTCACTTTTTTAAAAAATTCCAAAACTTTAAGTCACTTTGCAAAGGCTTATAGGGGTAAAATATTAAGAATACTAGCAAGTAAAAACATACATAGCAAAGAAGCTTTACTAGAAAATCTACCTAATGAATTAAAAATAAAAGAAATTAAAATACACGGATTAAAAGAAGAAATAATTTTAGATATAGCAAGCTAAGCCTTTTTGGCTTAGCTTTTATAATTAGAATTTGTATAGAGCTTCAAGTCTGATGAATTGATCGTCAGCATCTACGTTTTTTACGCCTTTGCTATTATCTTCAGTTAGATAAGAGTAAAATCCGCTGAAAGTAAGTTTTGGACTATAAGCATAAGATACGCTTGCTACGTATTCATTTTTATCAGTATCTTCTAATCCTGTTCTTTCAGTTGTACCACCAATATAGTCAAATCCTACTCTTAAAGTTTCAGCAAAAGTATAGCCTAAACCTGCAAAATAGAAGAAGTTTTCACCGTGGCTGCCAACTAATTTACTTCCATCGTTAGAATAGAAAATTTGTTGACCTGGAGCAATAACTCTACCTGTATCTTCTAAAGTTACGATAGTTGATTTGTCTTTATCACCATATCCAACTACACCAGCTTGGAAATCAAAAGCAGAGATTTGTCCGCTAAATTTAGCAGCATAGAAATTATTGTCAGCAAGACCTAATTTTTCTTTGTCGCTGTCTAAGCTATTTCCTAAGTATTGACCTTGGATTTTGAAATTCATGTCATTGAATGCAAATTTATAGCTAGCATCTACTGCATATAAGAATGCCCAATTGTTAGCATAAGCTGCCCATACTTGGAAAGCAAATGGATCAAAATCACCTAATACAGCAGCACCATAAATTGATGATTCAGCTATACCTAAATTTGTAAAATCAGTGTCATCAACATGATTTAATGCGTCGAACCAATAACCTGCAAAAGTTAAACCTTCGATAGAGTTGTTAAGAACTTTAGCTCCTGTTCCTACAGCATCATCAGTCCAAATTGAACCAACTTCTAATTTACCAAAAGTTACACTTGTAGCATAAGCTTCGTTAGTGTATTCTAAGTAAGCTTGTTTAACGTTAAAAGTTTTGTTTGTTTGAGTATTAGCTCCACCAAAACCATTATCTGTTGAATTATATTCAAATTGAACGAAAGCTTTGAAATTATCATCTAAAGCTGCTTTGAAATTTAATTGAGATTTAAATTTGTGCTCATTGTTTTTAGAGCTGTTGTAACCTTCTTGTTGAATCGCATCACCAATTTCTAATCTATCAGATTGGAATCTGTATCTAAACATTCCTGATACATCAACATCTTTTATAGCTTCTTCAAGTGAAACAGCGTTAGCTGCTGAAAAAGCACCTGCAGCTAAAGCTGCTACTAAACTAAGTTTAACTAGTTTCATGAGAATTCTCCTTATTAAAATTAAAACTATGGCTTGTATTATATCATAGTTTTATATGAGAATTCTTAAAGTAAACAAAAATATATATTTATTGGGATATATTTGAAGTTGTAGTGTATTGTTATACTATAATTATTAGTATATAATAATTATAGTTTTAGATAATCAAACTATATTAAGTTAAATCTTTAAAATTATAATTTAATTTTATTCCTAATTTTATATTTTATAAATAATCTCATTCATATTTAAAACTATATATCTTTAAAGATCTAGTAAAAAACTAGATCTTTAAAAACTAAGGAGTTATCTATGAATGTTTGCTTTTACAGATGTAATTATGCTCTTTGATAGTTAATGTTTGGAAACTGGG
>NZ_JANQCY010000029.1:0-1670 GCF_024723595.1 Campylobacter sp. LMG 7929
ATCAAGATAAAATTCAAATCACAGCAGCACAAACTCTAAGCTCTAAAGCAAATAATAATAGCATTGTTATTAAAAACTCAAACATAGCTATACCTTTATACTTATATGGAGTAAGTAAGGTTAGTTTGGATAATAAAGATTATTATGCAAGTAGTGCTAATGCTAATAGTATAGTTTTAGATAATGTAAAATCAGGTAGAAACCTCACTACTATTATAGAAGCTGATAATTTAGAAAAAAACACTATAAAATATAATCTTGTACAATCTTTATCGAATGCTTCTAATATAGATAAAGGTTCTAAAATCATTTTAAGAGCCAATGAAAATGCTAATAATAATACTTTAAACATTAAAGATTATTCAAGTGCAGCTAGTTCTAATGTTTATGTTATTAATGCTAAAACTGAAAGTGCTAATAATACTTTTATCTTTGATAATTTAGCCCTAGGTACAGCTTCTGATAAAAGAGAAGGGGAGATAGTAATTAGTGCAGGTATAGCTAAGAATACTCATGATAATTATACTCATATAAATAATTTAAATATAGATGAGTATAAAAACAACAAAGCTATATTTATAAGTGCTTCTGGTGTATATAGTGAAAATGATAAAAGCTATGACAATACCTTATATCTAAGTGGTAATACTAATATTTTTAATAATACTAATATAGAAGTATTAGCAGGTAGCTTTTTACAAACTAGAATGGAAAATGATTTTAGCTCAAAAGCACTAATGCATAAAAGTGGCACTAATAATCATTTAGTATTAAATACAAATATAAAAGCAAATACTATTAATAACTTTGATCATTATAGCTTTATCTTAAAAGATGATACTAAAGCTTATTTAAATGCTAAAGAAGCTATTAATCTTTCTAAAGATAGTTCTATTAATGTATATACAAACAATAATGTAAAAAATAAAAGCTTTATTTTAATGCAAAGTGAAAAAGGCTTTGTAGATGCAAACAATAAACACTTAAATCAAAAAGACTTACAAAGCTTATTAGAAACTATCACTAAAAACAATCAAAGCTTACATAAAAACATCAAAGCAAAAGTTCAAAAAGCTAAATACACTCTAAGTGTAAGTAAAGATGCAAAAAGCATAGTAGTGAATTTAAATTAAAGCAATACTCAAAAAGGATTAATTATGAAAAAGCTAGCAAATCACATCATACTCTCAGGTGTAACTGTATCAATGTTATTTTCTCCACTAATGGCTTTACCTAGTGGAGGTAAATTTACTCATGGGACTAGTGGGAGTATAACTTCTAATGGTAATAATATGAATATTATAGGTAAAGGACCAAACTCAGTCATACAATGGGGTGGTGGTTTTAGTATAGGTAAAGGTGAAAGTGTAAACTTTGGAGGTAAAGATAAAAACTACCTAAACATTGCTCATGGCACTAGTAAATCTACCATAGAAGGTTTATTAAATGCAGGTGGTAATAATGTCTTTTTAATTAATCCTAATGGGGTAATCATTACTAAAACAGGAACTATCAATGCTAATCGCTTTGTGGCTTCTACTTCGTCGATGAGTGATGGGGAGATGTGGAAATTTGCTGATATGAAAAATTTCAATGATGGTTTAAGCTTTTCCCCTATATTTAAACCACAAAAAGCAGGTAATGTAGTAAATATGGGTACTATTAATGCT
>NZ_JANQCY010000030.1:0-1497 GCF_024723595.1 Campylobacter sp. LMG 7929
ATTTTGCCCATTCTTCCTAATTCATCGTCGGCTTTAATTTTTATTGTCTGCACTTCTTTGGTTTCGTGATTTAAAAATTTGAAGAAATTTTGTAAAGAATGAAGTATAATAGGAATTCTAGCACCTACTATTTTATTTACACAAAAATAAACAATAGCTAAGATTATAACAACTATAACTAGCGCTATAATAATTAAAATAAATTGTAACTTGTATAAAGGTTGTAAAACAGATTTTTTTGGTGCGGTAACTACTATACTCCAATGGCTAGAATCTCCCAATGTGCTAAAAGATTCAATGCTTGCAAAACTAGGGATCCCATTAGAGTCGATATAATTATTAATTATTATGTCCTCATGTTTTTTAATTGTCTCGGTAAGTAGTTTTGCTGATGGATCTTTATTGACTTCTGATATGGTTTTTAATATGGCATCGTTGTTTTTGTGAATAGTAATAACTCCTTGGTCTGTTACTAGAAATCTTAATCCACCTTCATAAGTATCTAGTTTTGGATCTAGAATTTCTTGTGATATTTCTAAGAAATCAAAAGTATATCCAACAACACCTACAAATTTGCCTTTATTATTAAAGATAGGCATTCCTAAATTGATACCTAAAAAATCATGTCCATCATAATTTAATTTTGACGGAGCGCCAACAAATAAAGTATCTAAATCACCATATTTTGCATTTTGCTCAATTTTTTGAAAAATATTTAGTTGAGAAAAATTATTAGAAACTTTTATAGATCTTATACCACCTGCTTTTCCTGTAGTTTCATCGAAAAAAATCATAGCAAAAGTTTTACCATTAGAGCTTTTAAAATTTGAATCTAATGCTTGAGTGTCAGATAAAACAGAAGGATCTTTTAGATAAAGAAATGCATAAGCTGCATAACCACTACTATCAAAGGTGTTTTTTAATAAGCTTTCTATTAATGTAGCATCTACTTGGTCATTTTTTGAAAACATTTCATTAAGTGCTGTAGCCATTCCTTTTGTAAGAACAACTTCTTCATTAAGAATGCCTTGCATAAGACTACTATAATTTTTTGATGACAAAGAAATTGAATTTTTGGCTTCATTTTCCATATTAGAAGCAACTTGAACGGAAAAAATAGTCACTAAAATGGCTATTCCAGTAATTATACTAATAGCAACTGATAATACTAGTTTTAACCCTATATTTAAAGATTTAAACATCAATAACTCCTTTTTTTATTAGCATTAATTCTATTTTTTTATATAAAACTATTTTTAAACTATTTTAAAAGATTTAATTTTTTTAAAATTGGTTCAAATACACACACAAAAAAATAAATAAAAAAATGATATAACAATGAAAAATACATACTTTGTATAATAAAATAATAAAAATATTTTTTATAAATGTATGATTAAAAATTGCAGCTATTGTGAAAATATTTTTATTAAAGTAAACATAAATTGTTATGGATAAAAATTAGACTAAATAAAGTGCAGATCTTCCAACCAATCA
>NZ_JANQCY010000031.1:0-1220 GCF_024723595.1 Campylobacter sp. LMG 7929
GGTGATGTTTTCATTAATAGCTTTTGCTATTACTTCAAATTCATCGTTGCTTTTAACATCTATCATAGCCGAGTCTTTAGTTTTATGATTGATGAAATCAAAGAAAGAACTAAGACCATTTTGTATAGTTTGTAAAGGTGATAGATAATAAGAGATGATGAAATAAAGCAAAACAATACTTGCAATACTTGTAAAAATAACAATAATGGCTTGTATATAGGCTATTTTTTTACTTGATTGAGAAATTGTGTCAATATATGCCATGTTACATACTGTATATCCATCTATATTATCACACATTCCAAGTCTTTCATTTCCTTCTTTGCTGGTATAAAAGAATGGTTCGCCATCTTTTGCTTTGCTAAATCCATCTGCTACAATGGCAACATTTGGGTCATTTCCAATATAATTTTTACTTGTTGAAACAAATGAAAAACGATTTTTATCATAAATAAAAGAAGCACCTGGCATTTGTTTAAGACTATCTTCTAAATCTTTAACCAAAATATCAATTGCCAACACTCCTATAAAATTACCATCTTTATATATTGGCATGGCATAAGTAAAGCAAGGCAAGCCTGTTGTTACATCAATATAAGAAGGGGTGATATATAGGCTATTATTTTTCATTGCTTCTATATAAAATTCTCTTGTTCTTGCGTCATAATTGTCGGCTTTTCCATAAATTCCATAGTCTAAGCCTTTGCTATCACTATCTGGATCACTTACTATTAATTCTCCATTTGGTTGGGCTAGATAAACAGCTAGAAAATTACCAGAATCTCTGAATGATCTTAATTGATAGCCAATATTATCCATTAATTTTTCAGCAGAATTTAAATCTGAATAAGGATGTCTAAGTATAGTTTCACTTAGCTTTTTTAATGAATCAGATGTATTATCTTTGAAATTAGTCATAAGATTTTTTGTAGAAATTAAACGATTTTGCTCAGAATTAACAATTTCTTGAAAAAGAGCATCTTTAACAAAAATAAATGTTATGATTCCTAAAATTAAAAGAGAGATAATTGCTATGATGTTTGCAATCAAAGCAACTTTCATTTTAATACTTTTCACTATTTTTCTCCTAAAAATATTTTTTTGTAATTATAAAAATATTTTTTGCAATGAATAATTAATTGTATTTTAATATTATAAATACAACGTTCATAATATTAACTCTTAGAAAGAGTTAATATTTATTTAAAACTTTTTCTTCC
>NZ_JANQCY010000032.1:0-1144 GCF_024723595.1 Campylobacter sp. LMG 7929
CTCCTGATTTTTCTAAGCTTGGTGTAGGGGCGTTTTTGAGTGCTTTAGGACTTGCTTGCTTTTCTTTATCTATTGGAGTGGGTTCGATTATAACTTATTCAGCGAGTTTACCTGATAAAACAAATTTTATTACAAGTACTATTAATATTATTATTATTAATATTATCATTGGTATTATGATGGGACTTATTGTATTTACTTTCATATTTGAATTTAATGGCAATCCAGCTCAGCAAGGTCCAGGTTTGATTTTTGTATCTTTAATGAGTTTGTTTTCAAATATTGATCCAATTGGCTTTTTACCTTTAGGAAATATTTTAGCTATAGCTTTTTTTATAGCTTTGTTTTTTGCAGGGATTACTTCAGCAGTTTCCATGATAGAACCTTTAACTTTTTACTTAATTAATTCTTATAATTTTACAAGAAAAAAAGCTTTGATTTTTATAGCTTTCATTGTATATTTTTTAGGAAGTTTATGTATTTTATCAGGAATTGAGTGGAGTAAAGATTCTTTGGAATTTTTTGGAAAAAGTTTTTTTGATATATTAGATTTTATAGCTTCAAATTTAATGATGCCTTTGGGTGGGTTATTTGGTGCAATCTTTGTAGGTTTTGTGCTTAAAAAAGAGGCTTTGCAAACTTTATTTTATCCTTATATGAGGGGTAAATACTTTGAGTGCTGGTATTTTTTTGTAAGATATATTTCACCTTTAGCGGTGATTTTAATCATGATAAAACAATTATTTTTTTAAGGTTAAAAGATGAATGAAAAATTTTCTAAAATAGGTTTTGTATTAGCAGTGGCAGGTTCAGCTGTTGGGCTTGGAAATGCTTGGAAATTTCCAACTTTAGTGGGTAACAATGGCGGTTCAGCTTTTGTGGTGGTGTATTTACTTTTAACCTTGGGTGTAGCTTTTGTAATATTTTTAGCAGAACTTAGCATAGGAAAACTTAGCGAAAAAGATCCTGTAAATGCTTATCATACTTTAGCACCAAAAAATAAAAAGGCATGGTCACTAGCGGGATTTTTTATGCTTGGTGCTATTATTTTAGTGTCTTTTTATAGTGTTGTGATAGGTTGGATAGCAAAATATGCTTATTTTGGGTTTTTTGAACTACCTAAAGATACAAATGAAGCAGGCGC
>NZ_JANQCY010000033.1:0-1067 GCF_024723595.1 Campylobacter sp. LMG 7929
TGATATAAAGGTGGGTTAATTAGTAAGCTAGAATTCGCCAGTTAAACAAACAAGAAATTTTTATTAACTAAACAAGACGTTTATTATCAAGGAGTTTTATGAAAAAAATCACCCAAACTTTAACAAATAAACTAACTTTTTTTGTGGGACTAGCAATAGTAGGAATACTACTAATTGCAAATGTATTTAACTATTTAGAAATAAAACAAGACACTAGAGAACTTATCAATAATTTACAAATTAAAACCATACAAGATGTTGCAAAAAATTTTGAAGACTATAGTGAATCAAGAAGTGATGCTATAAAAGCTGTTGCAGCTGAAATTCAAAAAAACCCAAGTGCAAGCACCAAAGAAATTTATGACATGGTTAGAGTAATCAAAGAAGCAAGTAGTTTTGATGTATTGTACGTAGGACTTGCACACAATGGCGCAATGATAAGATCTAATGGAAACCATCAAACTCCTTCTAATGGTTATGATCCAAGAACTAGAACCTGGTATACAAGTGTTACTTCTGGAAATGACAAAGTTGTGATTTCAAAGCCTTATATGGCTCCAAGCTTAAAAGCTCCTTCTTTAGCTTTTTCATACCCTATAGTTGTTAATGGTAGTTTCATAGGAGCCGTTGGTGGAAATTATGATTTAACTACATTTTCAAAAAATGTACTTTCCATGGGAAAATCAGCAAGTGGATTTGTTGTTGTTATAGATGATGATGGAGTAATATTATTTCATGAACTTGAAGAACAACTACTTAAAAAAACTACATTATCTGAAAACATAGTAAAAACATATCTTAATAGCCCTGAAGGTAAAACAGGAGAATTATCAAAGAATTTTTTTGTAGTTAAAGACGAAAATAACAAAAATAAAGCAGTTATTTGCCAAGAAAATTCATTAGGATATAATATTTGTGCAATCGCAGATGAAGAAATATATACAATACCCGTCAATGAAGCCTTAGTCAAGCAATCATTTATTGGTTTAATAAGTTTAGTTATAGCCCTAGTAATAATAGGATTTGTTATTAAATACAATATCTCACCACTTAAACAAATACAAACC
>NZ_JANQCY010000034.1:0-755 GCF_024723595.1 Campylobacter sp. LMG 7929
CACTTTTTGAATTTGTATTTTGGTTAATACTTGTGTTTTGCTCCCACAGCCTATCAAGCATAGCATTAAAAAGCTTAGTGGTATTAGTTTCATTGCTTTTGGATATATAGTTTTTAACATCATCAACCATTGTTTTGATTTAATTTTTTTGAGTATTTGCATGAAAGAGTGCTTTTAACTCTTGTTCGTGTCTTATTTTAAGCTCCTGAGTAATTTTTGCGAGTTCATTATTTACACCCAAAGCTAAATTTAAATCACTTTGACTTTTTTCTAATTTTGCTTGAGTGCTATCTAGCTTAAGATATAAAAATACATTAAGCATAAGCATTAGAGCTAAAGCAATACAAAGCTTTGCATTTTTAAATAAAAGATTTATCATTTCTTATTTTAGAAGTTTAAGTAAGATTTGAGTATAATTTCAAAGGGTGGAACACCAAAGGTGGCCGCCTTTGGTGTTAATCAACACTCAGCTAGGTGGTGATTAAATTGAACCATAAAATTCTAGTAATAATTATACTACTTTGTATAATTATAGTCAAGGCTTATTAGCTTTGATTTCCCCTTTAAAAAGGGGAGCTAGAATACCGCCTTTGGCCTACTTAAACTTTTATCTCCTTTCTAAAATTTATTTGTGATTTCTAATTTTATATTTGATAAATCTTGCTGATATAGCAAATCATATAATTTTTTACAAGCTTGTCTGCTTTGACCGACACTTTCATCACTCTTAATTAAACATAGTAAAATACAATCTT
>NZ_JANQCY010000035.1:0-739 GCF_024723595.1 Campylobacter sp. LMG 7929
GACTTAATATGTAATTATGGATTTTTATTAACTTGATTAATTTAACTTCAATTATTTAAAACAACTCACTATGAGAACCTATATTAATACAGGTTAAAATAAGCTTATCATCTTGTTTTTGATAAATTAAGAGTAAATCAGGTTTTACATGACACTCTCTAAGCTCTTTAAATTCACCTTTTAGTTTATGATCTTTGTATTTTCTTTCAAGAGTTTCATTGTTAGATAAGCGATAAACTATTTCATCTACCAAATCTTTTTCTTTTAGCGTTAGCTTCTTGTAATTTTTCTTGTATTCTTTTAAAACTCTAATTTCATATTTCACGCATAGCCTTTTTATACTCATCAAAGTTTTTAAAAGTTTCATACTCTCCATTTTTTATTTCTTCTAAAGCTTTTTTCATAGAACTTTGTTTTTTCTCATCTGGGATATCATACTCCAACAAACAATAAGTAGCTCTTAGGCTTTTAGCCAAACTCTCAAAAACAGGCAAAAAATCCTTATCAAATCCACTAATTTCAATTTTGATAGCCATTTAAATATCCTTTCTTGTATAATTTTATTTTTTGTTATAACATAAAGGATTTTATTATAACATACTCTCCAAGTATAAATAAAGGGGTTTCTAGTGCCAACAATTCTAGTCTACTTTTGTAAAATATTTTTGTTCAAATATAATAAAAGCATTTATAATTCTAAAAAATAATATATAGAAAATATAAAAATTAAAAACCGTTT
>NZ_JANQCY010000036.1:0-692 GCF_024723595.1 Campylobacter sp. LMG 7929
AACAATCCCCTTGGCTTTACCAAACAAACTTTTAACTAAACTCTATCTCCTTTCTTTTGGTTTTATATATTGTTTTTTAGCATTTGTGTTAAATAAAGACACAAAAAATAAATTCTAAATAATAAAAAAAGTAATTTTTTCCATTGTTTGTGTTAAAGAAGTTAAAGAGTTTGTTTGGTATAATTATAGAAGGGTTTGCCACAAGGCTGCAACCCTGTGGCATAATCACGCCCTAGAGAGGGGGTGAAATAATTATGTTTCGTTTCGTACTTATAATTATACTTGTTTGTATGATTATAGTCAAGGCTTATTAACCTTGCCCCTTTTATAGAGGCGAAACTCCCTTGTGGCTTTTACCAAACAAACTTTTAACTAAACTCTATCTCCTTTCTATAATTTTATTTTTCTTTTTAATTAGTAGGCTTTCTTGTTAAATTCTCAAGATTGCTTTCAATCTTTTCTTGTATTTTTATAAAATCAGCTTGTATTTTATCTACTTCAATACTTCCAACAATATCAGCAATAAATTCACTTAAATCTATTTCACTAAAATCTAACTTTTGAAATTCTTCTGGAGTAAATCCTCTACAATCAGGACTCTTTGGAGAACCCCAACCTCTTCCAATTTGTGGGCGTCCTTGCTCATTAAATATTCTTGCTAATTTTGAATTAAAACAACAATGTGTTTTTTT
>NZ_JANQCY010000037.1:0-666 GCF_024723595.1 Campylobacter sp. LMG 7929
CGCTAAAGATCAACAAGCTGGTGTTACTACACTTAAAGGCGCTATGGCTGTTATGGATATAGCTGAAACTGCTATTACTAATCTTGATCAAATCAGAGCTGATCTTGGTGCGGTGCAAAATCAAATCACAGCTACACTTAATAACATCAGTGTAACTCAAGTAAATATTAAATCAGCTGAATCAAACATCAGAGATGTAGACTTTGCAGCAGAAAGTGCAAACTTTGCTAAGTATAACATCCTAGCTCAAAGTGGATCTTATGCTATGAGTCAGGCTAATGCTGTACAACAAAATGTAATGAGATTATTACAATAGTAAAGAAATCCAAAACACCTTGAATATTCAAGGTGTTTTTCTCTTCCACTTTTTATTTTATTTCCCATTCACTTTCTTATATTTGGAACGCTTATTGCTTTGTATAAATCAAGCAATATTTTGAAAGGATTTAAAATGGGTTTTAGAATAAACACCAACATAGGTGCAATGAATGCACACGCAAACTCAACTATAACAGCAAGAGAATTAGACAAGTCTTTGTCTAGACTTAGTTCAGGTCTTAGAATCAACTCTGCAGCAGATGATGCTTCTGGTATGGCTATTGCAGATAGTTTAAGATCTCAAGCTGCGACTTTGGGTCAAGCTATTAATAATGGTAATGATGCTAT
>NZ_JANQCY010000038.1:0-622 GCF_024723595.1 Campylobacter sp. LMG 7929
GAGTTTCTTTTGTGTGAATTTTAATATATATCATTTACATCTCCTTGCCATATACAAACAAAATAGGAGTTGAACGATATAATATAAGCTAATCCCCCCCCCCATTTATGCTAAAGAATTGATGCACTACGCTTCTACCTCCAAATCCTTCTTTTTGCGAAATCAAACCTTGATTTAAAAATTTCCCACCATTTTCAGTAGAAATTCCAAAATCAAAATATCTTTTAATTTTAGCAAATTCATCCATTAAAGTTTTAATTAGTAAATCTAAAGCTCCTATTTCTCTAGCCTTTTCATTAGCTGCTAGATATTGCATATGCACTAAATTTTCATAGATAAACAATAAAGTTGCCGCAATAATCTCTTCGTTGAATTTTGCAACAAAAAGTTTGATATTTTGTGGAAATCTTGAATATAAAAGTTCTAATTCTTCTGTATTATGCACTGCATTTACTCCATGCTGCTTTTGTAAAACAGAGTTTAAAAGCACTAAAAAAGTATTAAAATCTTCACTTGAAGCGATTTTAACTTTATATTTTTGTGCTTTTTTAATACATCTTTTCCTTAAATCGCTCATCTTGTAAACATTTTGCAGATCAATAGTAGTGGAACAATCTACCCT
>NZ_JANQCY010000039.1:0-555 GCF_024723595.1 Campylobacter sp. LMG 7929
TTAATTTATAAAATTTAGTTATTTAGTTGGATTGTTTTATTTTTTAGATGTTTTAGTTTGAGTGGCTACTAATTTTTTAGCAATAGTTTGTTTTTATTTTTTTAAATTTTTATGATTTTTTAATCTATTCTACGGTTTTTAGGTTTATTATTTTATTTTTGTGGTTTTTATTTAATTGTATTCCTTTTTATTTTTTAATTTATTTTTATTCTTTATTGTTTTATTTTTTTGCTATGGTTTTTTATTTTTGTTTTTAGTTGTTTGTGTTTTTAGTGATTTGGCTTTTGGATTTATATTGTTTGGGGATTTAGTTGTTTTATCTTTAAAATGTTTATAGCGAGTTTGATAAATTTGGTTTTTTTAGTTTTTATTGCTTATGTTTTTGCTTTTTTATTGATCTGAAAAATTAGGTTTGTTTAGTTGTTTAGTTGTTTAGTTGTTTAGTTGTTTAGTTGTTTAGTTGTTTAGTTGTTTAGTTGTTTAGTTGTTTAGTTGTTTTTATGGCTTAGATTTGTGTTGTTGGTTATTGAATTGTTATTTGGTGGGTTGGGGGTT
>NZ_JANQCY010000040.1:0-545 GCF_024723595.1 Campylobacter sp. LMG 7929
TCAATAGTGATACACTTTATAAAAATCCTTTATTGCAATATAATATAAATAGAACAATTTCTAAAGATGAAAATATCATTTATGCTTTAAAAAATACTTCTAGCATAAATCAAGCTTTTAAAAACTTAAAACAATTACAAGAAGTATTATTAAAAGAAAATATATTTTTAAATTTTATAGACTTAAATAGTAAAGAAAGTCTTTTAAGTTTTTACAATCAAATATTAAGTAATCATCATCTTAAAGATTATTTTTATATAAAAAATAATCAATTTTTTATTAAAGAAGATATAAAAAATAAAATTATATTTCACAATATCAATTCTTCTTCTATTATAAGTAATTATCTTAGCTTGTTAAATGATTTTAATACTTTAAGCAAGATAGAACTTATAAATATATTAGAAAGTTTAAGTTTATACAATCTTTCAACTTTAATGCAAGATATACAAAAAAGAAACTTAAAACTAGAATATAACTTAAAAAGCTTTGATAAAGATAGTATCTTTTTATCTAATATGATTATGAATGTGAGGTTGAAGTAG
>NZ_JANQCY010000041.1:0-516 GCF_024723595.1 Campylobacter sp. LMG 7929
AGATGCTAATGGTAGATTAGTGCTTAACTCAAGAGATGGTAGAGGTATAGAAATCACTGGTAATATGGGACCTGGAGCAGGTATTTTAAAAGATGATTATACCAATTATGGTCGTTTATCATTAGTTAAAAATGATGGTAAAGATATTTTAATATCAGGAAGTGGACTTAGTGCCATAGGTATGGGTGCAACTGATATGATTTCTCAAGCATCAATTTCTCTAAGAGAGTCAAAAGGAAATATCGATACTCACATTGCAGATGCTATGGGCTTTAACGCTTATAAGGGTGGTGGAAAAATGGTAGTTACTTTTTCAACTATCCAGGCTTTTATGAGTGCATCTGGTAGCGGTATGAGTGAGGGTTCAGGTTTTTCTCCTGGTAGTGGTAAAGAAATGTCTAAGGTTTATGAAGGCAATCTGGCTTTTGTAACAGCATTTTCAGCTGCTTTTGGTTTTAGTGCAAAAGGTGATGGTTCAAGTCAATTTGCTGAATTTGCTGCTACAGCTTCAATAGC
>NZ_JANQCY010000042.1:0-486 GCF_024723595.1 Campylobacter sp. LMG 7929
AACCTCTTTTAACGGCAAACAGCTTTTAAGCGGTGGTTTTACTAATCAAGAATTTCAAATCGGTTCTCAGTCTAATCAAACCATCCAAGCTAGCATAGGCGCAACTCAATCAAGTAAAATTGGTGTTACTAGATTTGAAACTGGTTCTATGTCTCATAGTAGTGGTGTAGCTCAACTTACTATTAAAAACTATAATGGTATTGATGATTTTAAATTCCAACCTGTAGTGATTTCATCTTCAGTAGGTACTGGTATAGGTGCTTTAGCTGAAGAGATTAACAGAGTAGCTGATATAACTGGAGTTAGAGCAAATTTCTTAGTTCAAACTACTGGTGCTGGAGCTATAAAAGCTGGTACTACAAGCGATGATTTTACTATCAATGGAGTTAAGATAGGTAAAGTTGATTATAAAGATGGCGATGAAAATGGTGCATTGATTTCAGCTATTAACTCAGTAAAAGATACTACAGGTGTGGAAGCTTCTAA
>NZ_JANQCY010000043.1:0-485 GCF_024723595.1 Campylobacter sp. LMG 7929
CTTGAAGCTTCTACGCCTGTGCTATCTTTTACTGAGTTAATAGCAGCTACCAAAGCTCCATTTTGATCACTATCTTGATATTCTATCCTACCTATTTTAACTCCGTTGATAGTAAAATCATCACTAGTAACTCCAGCTTTGATAGGACCGGCTCCGGTAGTTTCTACTAAGAAATTTGCTCTAATACCAGTTACATCAGCTACCCTATTAATCTCTTCAGCTAAAGCACCTATACCAGTACCTACTGAAGATGAAATCACTACAGGTTGGAATTTAAAATCATCCACACCATTATAATTTTTGATATTAAGCTCAACCACACCACTACTATGAGACATAGAACCAGTTTCAAATCTAGTAACACCAATTTTACTTGATTGGGTTGGACCTATACTAGCTTTTACAGTTTGATTTGACTGAGCACCGATTTGAAATTCTTGATTAGTAAAATTTCCACTTAAAAGTTGTTTACCATTGAATGCTGT
>NZ_JANQCY010000044.1:0-382 GCF_024723595.1 Campylobacter sp. LMG 7929
CCAGTTAAACCAAAAAATTTGTCTTTAGAGCGACACCTATTGTCTTTTTTATTAAAGATAAAAATTTGTCCTCTATAAGAACCATCATCTTCCCAACCATTATTATTTTCATCATTAATACCAACTTGAGCATCATCATTTTGATATTGCTAGTACCCTCTATACAAGGAAATGGAGCGCATTGATACTTATTATCCGTTAAAACCATCATTGTTAGAATCTATCGCTAGATCATCTCTAAGTTTTTAGAGTGATAATTTCAATAAATGATATATTGTCACAACATATACTAAAAATCCAAAAGAAAGTAGTATATTATAATGCAACATAACACTATTTAAAAAATTTTCAACTACATTTTTTATACTTCAATTAGTATTTA
>NZ_JANQCY010000045.1:0-380 GCF_024723595.1 Campylobacter sp. LMG 7929
GCCTTTATCACTCTTGATCTTCTGGCTTAAAACCTATTATTTTTGCCATTATACCCCTATAGCTTTCAAAACTATTCATTGCTTGCATATTACTAACTCTAAGAAGTCTAACTTTGTGATCTTGTTTGTAAAAAACTTTAAAAACACAACCACTTTCTTTGTGTTTTACCATATCATCTAAACCACATTTTTCTATAAACTCATAATCTTTAGCAAAAACTTCATTTTCTACATCAAATAAATCTTGAGAATAACCATTAGGATTAGCTGGATCATAAGTATAAGAACTTACTACACATTCTCTCATAGCTTTTTGTATTTCTTCTTGGGATAGTTTTTCCATAGTGTTTTCCTTTTTTTATTTTTATAGTGATATAAAT
>NZ_JANQCY010000046.1:0-377 GCF_024723595.1 Campylobacter sp. LMG 7929
AAAAAGCTCTGCTTTATTTCGAAACAAAGCATATAAATCTTCTTGTGCTGGAATTTTATGATAAATATAAGGAACACATTTATAGATTAATTTTTTAAAGTTATTTTCTTTCATATATTCTTTTAAAACTTCAAAGCATTCAAGCATTTTATTTTGCTTCATATTTTTATCCACAATAAAACCTCCAAAAGTAAGCCCCTGATGTGAATATAAAATATCTTCTGTTGCATTACATGGAAGCAATGCTATAAGTTTTTCATCTTCATAAAACATTAAAGAATTATCTATAAATCTATCACTATGATAATCCATATAATTTCTATCAAACATAAAAAGCCCATTTTTAGCATTTCTGTTAAAATTATTCCAAATATCTT
>NZ_JANQCY010000047.1:0-352 GCF_024723595.1 Campylobacter sp. LMG 7929
ATAATCCCTTTGGCTTCACCAAACAAACTTTTAACTAAACTTCATCTCCTTTCTATAATTTTATTTTCTTTTTAATTAGTAGGCTTTCTTGTTAAATTCTCAAGATTGCTTTCAATCTTTTCTTGTATTTTTATAGAATCAGCTTGTATTTTATCTACATCAATACTTCCAACAATATCAGCAATAAATTCACTTAAATCTATTTCACTAAAATCTAACTTTTGAAATTCTTCTGGAGTAAATCCTCTACAATCAGGACTTTTTGGAGAACCCCAACCTCTTTTAATTTGTGGGCGTCCTTGTTCATTAAATATTCTTGCTAATTTTGAATTAAAACAACAATATGTTTTTT
>NZ_JANQCY010000048.1:0-321 GCF_024723595.1 Campylobacter sp. LMG 7929
CCCCCATAGATTTCTCCTACTAAGACAGCATTATAAGCTAATGGGGTATTTTTAGTATCTACTTTTAATCCTAATTTTATCCCATTGATTATCAAGGAATTATTACTTACTTCATAGCTTTGATTGTTATTTACATCTACGAAAGCTCCTCCAAAATGCGCCCATGATAATGTAGAATAAGAATCTGTTGGACCATGTACTAATAAAGAAGCTCCATCTAAAATAACCTTATTATTTTTAGCATTGCCATTATAAGTAATCGCTCCTATTATATGAGTAGCCCTTTCATCAAATTCTAATTCTCCAAATATATTTTTTTTG
>NZ_JANQCY010000049.1:0-321 GCF_024723595.1 Campylobacter sp. LMG 7929
CCTCCATAGATTTCTCCTACTAAGACAGCATTATAAGCTAGTGGAGTATTTTTAGTATCTACTCTTAAATCTAGTTTTAAATCATTGATTAATACACTATTATTACTGACTTCATAGCTTTGATTATTATTTACATCCACAAAAGCTCCACCTAAGTGAGTAGCAGCTGATGTTGAATATGCTCCACTTGGACCATGTACTAATAAAGAAGCTCCATCTAAAATAACCTTATTATTTTTAGCATTGCCATTATAAGTAATAGCTCCTGTTACATGAGTCATTCTCTCATCAAAGATATTATCCCCTAACATGCTTTGTCTA
>NZ_JANQCY010000050.1:0-291 GCF_024723595.1 Campylobacter sp. LMG 7929
ATTGACCCTTTCGTCTAGTGGCTCAGGACGTCACTCTCTCTGTGTGATAACAGAGGTTCAAATCCTCTAGGGGTCGCCATGAATGCATATCATAATCAAATGCAACAGATTAAAATTTACTTTTTTATATTTTTTTAATCATTCACCCATCACATACCATAACACACACCTATAAAACCCACTCTATTTTTTCCCTTCTCTCCTTCTTTTTCTCAACACCCCTTCCTTTTTTATTTTTAAAAAATAATTTTCTTTCCTCAACAACCTCCTACTAACCCCCCCCCCTTTTTT
>NZ_JANQCY010000051.1:0-242 GCF_024723595.1 Campylobacter sp. LMG 7929
TCAAACAAACTCTTTAACTTCTTTAATACAATTGATGAAAAGATTTTACATTTTATTCCTTAGTGCTTTAATTTTTGCACCTTCTTTATTATTTGGTGCTACAAATATAGATGATAATCATATTATCTTTACTTGGGGCTATGGTGAAGTAGCAAATGATATTTTACAAGTTATAAAAGATGTTATATCTTTGCTTCAATTAGCTAATAAAAGTAAAGAATCTTTTCATATCAATATCTTAA
>NZ_JANQCY010000052.1:0-241 GCF_024723595.1 Campylobacter sp. LMG 7929
CCAATAATAGAAGTAACATTTTTAATTTCTTCACTTTGAGCAATTACTTCACTAGTTTTATGAGATACATTTTGCATAGAAGAAGTAATCTCTTCTAATGCTGCTGCTGTTTCTTCTAAAGAAGAAGCTTGGCTTGATGAAGAATCAGTTAAGTTCTTAACAGCACTTTGTAATTTACCACTTTCACTAGCAAGTAAGTTAGCAAATTCAGAGGATTGTCTTAGCATAGCTACTATTTCTT
>NZ_JANQCY010000053.1:0-239 GCF_024723595.1 Campylobacter sp. LMG 7929
TAAGGGGTAGTATGAAAGTCTATCTTTACGCCTTTATTTAATATAACTGTATTATTATTAGCATTAGCATCTACACCAAAAGCACCTAAGATATAAGGAGCACCATTTAAAGGTAAGGTATAGGTGTTTTCAACACCCATATTTACATAGGCATCTTTTAAGAAGTTTAAAGTATTATTACTTACTTCACCTTTTCTAGCTATGGCTGGAGTGATTAGAAAATTATATTTATTATCTAA
>NZ_JANQCY010000054.1:0-217 GCF_024723595.1 Campylobacter sp. LMG 7929
AAACAAAAACTCACTCGCCTTAGAAAAACCATCCATACTAAAAGAATACCCGAGCATTAAAATAAGTAGTATAAATAAACTTGGCATCATCCAAACATTGAGTTTTTCTATACCACTTTTAACACCTTTTGATACTACATAAAAAATAACTATAAATACAAAAGTAAAACATATAAATTGAGATAAAACATCATTAGAAAGTAAATTTCCAAAAATA